>RFNX01000432.1 GCA_009926905.1 Flavobacteriales bacterium | reverse complement strand
TAACCATCCTCTAGTTTCGTTTTGTGCTAAACTACCACTCGTCCAAATGTCCATTGATCGGAAATGAGAACGATTTTGTTCTGGATAACCAACATTTTGAATGATACTTAACTTACCGTCGTTGAACATATTTTTCATTCCTGTCATTGATGGATGCAATGCATTATCTGCTGTTAGCGACAATAATTGGTTTTCAGGGATAAGAATGTTTGGTCTTTGAATTGTCAATTTACTATATTGATCCAAAGGAATTAAAGTGTTCAACCCGTCGTTACCTCCATTTAAACGAATTAACACTAATACACGATCTTCACCGGTTTTCGGCACTGAAAACAAATCTTTAGTGATTGCTTCAAATCCCATTCCTCTAAACATAAAAGGAACACTAGCTGCTGCAAGTGAAATGTTTTTTACAAAGTTTCTTCTTTTCATATTCGTTGACTAGATGGTTTGAAATTCAGGCATTTTAAACAATTGAGAAAGCGTTAGTGCAACTCTTGTTTTCACAGGGTTTGCTACTGTTGCATTTGTTGGGTCAGCAATATATTCGTTGTATTGAAGCGTCCATTCGAAATCAGGCAGGTTATTTGTTAAAATGGCTTTTAAAGTAGCTTGTTTTATCAAATCCAATCCTTTTGGACAAAACACTGTAATCATATCGCTTACAATAGCTGGCGCGGACGATGGATCTGACAGGCTATTTAAGAAAGCTAAATGATCCACACCAAATTTATTACCTTGAACATCTATTCCACCTGCCAATGTAACATAATCAGAAAGATCAAAGCGCAACTTTATGTAGCTTGAATTTGCCCATAATCTTGAAAAAGATGGAGCTTGATAGTAAGCAGTCCATCCACCAACACTTGGTGGTTTAGAATAGTCTTGACCAAGATTACCTAGCGCATAATAAAGAATAAATAGCATCTGAGAATTGATTTCCAAAGAATAGGCAGGTTGCGAAAGCGTAGAGTTGTACAGCGAAAATCCATATTCAATCGGATTTTTTATAATAGTACCCCTCATGGCTACGTCATAAAAGTGCTCGCTTTTTAGTAATTGACTTAAAACAGGAGCGATCTCAAAATTATTAGAAACAAGTGTGTTTGCTAATTCTGGAAGAATCGTTTGGTCAACTTCGGTTGTAATGTCATAATTCACCAACCAGCGATAAAGTTTTTTACAAATGTATTTCGCTACTTCAGGTTGTTGAAAAATAACGTCGATATAATTCGTATATTCAGTTTCTGCTGCCTGTGTGATAACTGCATTTCCAAAATGCTCCGAAAGCGTTTTTGAATTGGGGTAATGCAGTGTATTTTGAAAATAGGAAGATGGAGCATTAACAGTTGTACTTAAAAAATCTTTAACCATCCAACCGGTTAATATTTTTGCTCCTGCAGAAACATCCGATTCTTTAAAAGTCGAATAATCCCCTTCAGCAATTTGGGGTCCTTTACCAATCGTATAAAGTTCCAATAATTCCCTTGAATAATTCTCGTTTGGATAAAAACTATTGTTAGAAGCGCCGTTAAGAAAAACCAACATCGACGGATTGATTGTCATTTCTTTTACAAATTGTTTGAAATTCCCCAAAGCAAAAGTTCGTATTAATTCGTGGTATTGATAAGTTGCTCGCGAATCAAATGTAAATTCAGCTGCAAAATGGTTTTGCCAAAACAAACACATTTTCTCTTGAATCGAATATTGATTGCTATTAAGTCGTTTCATCTGCCAAACGAAAAGTGAACTACGACGCGCCTCTTCTGAAGGGCCTGTTGCCGCTGGGTAAACGCTATTTATCCAAGTTTGCCCTATCGGAACAACACCATCATTGGCTGAATATGCAACGGGAGGGTCTGTTGGAACCAAATTTAAAAGTTGGTCAACAGCTGCATTCATTCCTAAATTTACTGTTTGTTCAATTTGTGGGTAAGTGGGGCCGAAAAGAGTTCTTCTTAAAAGGTGTGCAGCTTGAGCTTTTCCCCAAGTTCCAGTATATGGAGTAAGACTTAACGTTGCTGGTTGTTCAATTTCATCGATTGGAATCATAGCAAAACTTTTTAATTCAATTAGGTAACTGATTGTTTTTGTGCAGTAAAGAAACGAAAAAAATTGAAATAACGTTTCTGTTGAAATAAAAAATCTGCTGAAAGAGTAGCTTAAATCCTTTACAATTGTTTATTTGGTTATTTTAGCTTTGATTTACGTGAAGTAGAAAGATAAATAATGTTCAGAATTAAAAAAAAGCTACCTAGAAAATAATTCCAAGAATGTTACTCAGTTTTTCTAATTATTTTAATTTAGACAATAATTAAAAATTCAAACTGTGAAAAAAACAAACATTGGCGCGTTTGCCACACTCATATCCATCTTTTTTTTCTGGGGATTCGTTGCAGCTAGTAACGACATTTTAATACCCGTTTTTAAGAAAGCACTGGATTTAACTCAATTGCAATCACAATTAATTTCCTTTGCGTTTTACGTTGCCTACACCGTAGGTTCTTTGCTTTATTTCGGAATTTCATCCATTTTGAAACAAGATATTCTCAATAAAATTGGCTACAGAAACGGCTTGGCTTTGGGTTTGGTTATTTCAGCCGCAGGAACGTTATTGTTTATTCCAGCTTCAAATAATGCATCGTTTATCTTATTGATTTCAGGACTTTTTATCGTTGGACTTGGTTTTTCATTGCAACAAATTGCAGCCAATCCTTTAGCTATTCAAATGGGCGATCCAGAAAAAGGAAACATTCGTTTGAGCATGGCGGGTGGAATTAACAATGTAGGAACAACCATCGGACCTGTGATTGTTTCGTTTGCAATTTTTGGTGGTGCTTCCAGTAAAACAAATCTAAATCTTGAAGCAGTTCAAACACCGTATATTGTTTTGGGTGCAGCTTTTTTAATTGCAGCCTTGATTTTTAAATTTTCTTCTGTGCCAGATCGTTTAGATGACGATGGGAGTTCAGATTCCAATAAAGGAACAGGAAATATTTTGGAAACAATCAAGTATCCTCAAGTAATTTTAGGAATGATTGCGATTTTCTTATACGTGGGAGTTGAGGTAGCAACAGCAAGCAATTTACCAGAATTCATGAAGCAAAAACTAGGAACAGCTGAAAATGCGGTTTCTCCTTATGTGTCCCTTTTTTGGGCAAGTTTGATGATTGGTCGTTGGACTTCAGCTGCAGGAGCGTTTGAATTGTCTAAAACAATGAAATCTGTTTGGGAATTGTGTTGCCTTTTGTTGCTTTTGGAATTTTCCTGAGTGTGAATGCAATCGCTGGTGTTAACATTGAAAAATTTTATCCTTATGCTGGTATTGTACTCTTAATTGTTGCAGATAAATTGAGCGAAGGAAATCCAGTGAAACAAATTATG
>RFNX01000586.1 GCA_009926905.1 Flavobacteriales bacterium | reverse complement strand
TCCATCTAAACTGTAAACGGTTAGTTCTAATTCCGATTCAGCATCAATAAATAATATTGAATTCGTTGGATTTGGATATGCTTTGTAAGCTACCGATAGTTCTTTTAATCCTGCACATTCTTGCACTTCGACCGATTGATTGGCTGAAGCACTGCATCCATTTTGTGTAACTGAATAAACAATCACTTGCGATCCAATTCCAGCAATTCCAGGAACAAAGATATTAGGTGCGTTCATTCCTTGACCTGAAAAACTTCCTCCAGATGGGCTTACATTTGTTATTGGAAATGAACTTTCATAGACGCAAACTGGAGCAATTGAGCCAAATGTCACCGCAGGAATTGCTTTTACAATAATGGAGCCATTTACGGATGACGTGCAGCCATTGGAAGTTGTGTAGTTGTAAACTAAATTATTCGTTCCTACTAGAGCTTGACTCGGATTAAATTGATTATTACTAACACCATTTCCAGAATAGTTTCCTCCTCCAGGAAAACCAGAAGCGAGAACAATTGGGTTGTCGTTTGCGCAAAGCGGATTATATGAACCAAATGAAACATTAGGTATTGATTCTACCAGAACTGTTTGTGTTTTAGAATTGGAACAGTTAAATGCATCAATAAATGTATAAGTTATGGCCGTCGAGTCTTGAACTAGAGAGGGATTCAATATGTTGTTTAAAACTCCAATTCCAGAAAACGTTCCTCCTACCGGGCTTGCACTCAAAACAACTGGTGCTGCATTTTGACAAAGTAAACCAACATTTGGAAAGTTAACTTCAGTTCCATTAATGGTTAAACTAAAAGTTGCAGATGATGCTTGACATGTCCCAGAAGCAGCAATTGTATTCGTAATTTCATAGGTGCCTGTCGATGAATTTGTTAAATTAATTTCACCAGTTTGAGAATTCAAAAAAATTCCGTTTGTAGAAGAAAATATACCGATGCCTGCACCTGAAGCTAAAACTACTTGAGGATTGTTTTCATTTTTACAATAAGTCGCATTTGGATAACTAAAACTTGCATTTAAAGTTGGTGAAATTGTAAACGATTGTGTTGAAGTATTTGAACATGTCGCATTTGTTGTATAAGTAATTTGATAAGTTCCTTCAGTAGAATTAACAACATCAATTTCGCCTGTTATAGCATTAGTGAAAATCAAACCAGAATTATTTACAGAAAAAACACCTGAAGCAGCAGTAGTTGGTGTCGTATTTTGAGAACCTAAACAAACAGAATTCGTTGGATAACTAAATCCTGCATCATCCAATGGAATGGTTGAAACGGTTACACCTTGAACTGATGTGGTTGGACAACCATTTACATTTGTATAGCTTAAAGTGTAAACTCCAGCTAAATTCGCGTTAATTGAATCATTGGTTTCGTTTGGAATCGCTAAACCATCTCTTAACCATTGATAAGTTCCCGCTGGACTTAAAGTGGATAAAACAACAGATGAATTAGTACAAATTGTGGTATTACCAGCTACATTTATAGTTGGCAAAGTTGGCTGAATAACCAAATTTACGATGTAGTCATTATAACTATTGCATGGATAGTTATTATATGAAGTAGGTGTGATTAGTGCTGCATAAGTTCCAGCATTCGGAAAATTATAGTTAATACTACCATTTTGACAAGCGTTAAAAGAAGCTTCTACTAATGTAATAGGATTTGAACAATCCGTAATGTCTAAAAAAGAAATAGTATAAGGAAATTCTGAATTTGCATTCCAAGTTGCACCTCCTGCCTCGCCCATTTGAAAACGATAATAATCAAAATCTTTGAAGCCATTAGCAGCCCATGCATTTCCATAGATGGTTTGATTACAACCAACAACATCAAAAAATGAATCTGGTGAAGTGTAACAACCGTTATTAGTGTTTGTTGCACACGTTTCATTTTCTAATTGTGAGCCAGAAGGTTGATTCAAATTACATTGAACGAAACCTTCAATGCAAATATCAAAAGTCATTGTATTGGCAATGTTGTCTTGTGCATCATAAACTCTAATAAAATAATTTTGACCTGGTATCAAATTGTTAACAACAGCTTCTTCCGTTTCTCCTTCATAGAAGGCATCAGCACATAAAATAGAGGTTAAATTCCCACAAGAACCACCTGAAAAAACTTCATAAACTGCATCAAAATTCACTGAACTTTCTACAGAAATAAAAGCACTTGCTGAAGAAGGAGAAAACTTAAACCAAACATCATCATTTGCTACTCCTGAACAACCTGATTGTGATTCGCTCGCATAAGCTGTAGTACCAGAAGTTCCAATACACGAAACACCCTGATTTATGTTTATAGCATTTATACAATCGTCGTTAGATGCTGGTAAAACACTTGAAGTGTAAGCGTATGAATCAATGCCAATATAATTTGAATTGTTCCCAGCTGCACCTCCATCGGTTATGAAATAACGTAAAGCAATCCTACCATTTGTTGGAGCGGTTAAACCAGAAATGATGATGGTATATTGTGTCCATTCAAGCGGATATTCTGTAGTGGTTAGATTTGGGTTTATAGTCAACAAAACATTCGTGAAAGTTCCAACAGAAGTGGCAGAATTTCCAACATTTATTCCATTTCCATTGCTGCTGAATCGTACTTCAAGTCGATCTGGGAAAATTGGCGAAACATCAGCTGTTCGGGTATAAAAAGAAATAACATCGCCATTATTATAGGTTCTTGTTGGCGTAAACAACCAATTGCTTATTGTAGCAGGAGTTGAACTATTTGTGCTCGTGTAACCCACAGAAATATAAGAACCAGCAGTTCCTGAATAAGAATTGAAAATTTGGGAATCACCACTATCCCAAGATAAGTTAGCAGAAGTGCTATTATTACTAAAATACCAATCTGATAAGGAAGAAACATCTTCAAATCCTTCTGTATAAGATTGACAATACGAAAAGAATGGCATCGCTGTCAAAAAAGCCACTATAAAGCTTACATTAATCTTCATTTTCATAACTACTGGTTTTATTAACCTACTTCATTTGCGAGGGCAAAGTTGACAATTTTTATTCTGTGTTAACAAAAAACCTTAATGAGACTAAATGGCTAGAAATTAAATTACAAAAAACAGGAGAAGCTTTTTTGAAACTTCTCCTGTGTTAATCGTCATTGCTCAAAAAAAACTCTCGTAATAAATTTGGGAGGTAGATTTTGAAAATTTTTATTCATAGCTAACTTTAGTGAACCATTAATTGTTGTGTTCCTTTTACATTCGCATTTTGGTCTGTTAAAATTACAAAGTAATTTCCAGTATGCAATGATTTTATTGGAATTATGCTTCCTGAATTCATTCCTTTTGCCGTTAAAACTGTTCTTCCCATTAAGTCAACAATTTTAATGTCAAAATTTGCTTTGTTTGAAAAAGTGATTGTAACATTTTCTGATGTCGGATTTGGGAAAACAGTAAAATCTTCAGCAACTGCCTCGTCTAAACCAATAATATTACATGCTTCATTTACAGGACTTCCATCGCAATAATTTATTGGATACAAAGCTGCAGGTTGAAGTGGGGAGTTTTCAGGTTGCAAAATAGCTTGAGTACAACCCAATTGCCCAATTAAGAAGTCACGGAAAAAGTTAACAGTCGTGTCCATGTAAGCTGCTGAACCAACGTAAGGAACATGAGGTGCACCTTCGAATGTAAAAAATTGATTTTCAACTCCAACCGCACATGCTCTTTTGTGAATCATTCTACTTCCATCTAGGTACATTAATGGCGTGCCTGGGTTTACAATTCCTCTGTTGTATTTAACTGTTCCATCAGCTGTACCATGTACAGAAGCAACTGGAATATTTCCAGCTTCTAACCAACTGTATCTTGCCAATGCGCCACAACCATTTAAAATCCCTTTAACTGTTGAAGAATAACCTGGGTTTCCGCTAGTAC
>RFNX01000464.1 GCA_009926905.1 Flavobacteriales bacterium | reverse complement strand
GTGCTGGAGCTAGAGTAATCGTTACTGAAATCGACCCTATTTGTGCGTTACAAGCTGCAATGGACGGATTTGAAGTGAAAAGATTAGACAGCGTTGTTCACTTAGGTGACATCATCGTTACAACAACAGGAAATAAAAACATCGTTGTTGGACGTCATTTCGAAAAAATGAAAGACAAAGCAATCGTTTGTAACATCGGTCACTTCGATAATGAAATCGACATGAGCTGGTTAAACACGAACTTTGGTCACACGAAAAACGAAGTGAAACCACAAGTTGATATTTACAATGTAAACGGTCATGATGTAATTATTTTAGCTGAAGGTCGTTTGGTTAACCTTGGTTGTGCAACAGGTCACCCGTCTTTCGTAATGTCAAATTCATTCACGAACCAAACATTGGCTCAATTGGAGTTATGGCAAAATTCAGCGGCTTATGGAAACGATGTTTACATGTTACCAAAACATTTGGACGAAAAAGTAGCTCGTTTGCATTTAGCGAAAATCGGTGTTGAATTGGAAACTTTATCTCAAGACCAAGCTGATTATATCGGTGTGGCTGTTGAAGGTCCATTTAAAGCGGAACACTACAGATATTAATTTTGAATTTTGAATGTTTAATTCTTAATTTTTAGTTAAAAGAAGAAAATGAGAGGAGCAGCAATGTTCCTCTTTTTTTGTGTATAATATTTTTGAAATGAACAAAAATTGAATGACATAAAAACAACAATCGTATCTTTGGGAAATCAAATCGAAAACAATGAATGACTTCCAATTAGATTTTTCTGAAACGAGCGTAGAAACCTGGAAATCCCAAATTATAAAAGAATTAAAAGACGATGCAGTACGCATTGAATTTATTGATGAAATTGAAGAAATTAGTTTAGATATTACTGCATCTTCCCAAAAAGATCATTCGGTTTCCATTGACAATCCTACAAATGATTGGAAAATTAGCTGTTCAATTACAGTTGAAAATGAAAAAACTGCGAATCAGTTGGCTCTAACGGCATTGAATCAAGGAAATAATGAATTGATTTTTAATTTATTAAAATCGGAAATTGATTGGATTACCTTATTCAACGAGATTGAAGTTCAGTACATTCATACACGGTTAAAGTTTTCAAATAGTAAACAACTTCAATCTTTTTTAGCTTCGGAATTTGCTACTCAATTGGAGAACTTTTCATTCGATATAGATGCTTTAGATTCAAATTTTGAAAGTTATGAAAGCACTTTACAATCTTTGAAATCAAATAAAGTTGTTTCAGTAAACGGATTTGAATTGCAACAAATTGGCGCAACTACTTGGCAAGAAATCGGCGTGATTTTGTCAACGGCTCATGAGCTTTTGAATCGCGGTTTTACGGCGAAGCAACTTTCATTTGGCGTTGGAATTGGAAATAATTACTTTTTGGAAATCGCCAAAATGAGAGCACTTCGCTATTTATGGAAACAAATTATTGCTGCATACGGAACTGATGAATCCATTGAAATTGTAGCGCACGTTGGTTGGAGTAATAAATCTTTGAAAGATCAACACACCAATTTATTGCGTCAAACAACGGAAGGAATGTCAGCTGCTGCAGGAGGTTCAGATAGTATTGTGATGCATGCGTATGATGAAATATCAACTGAAGGTAGTTCTGATTTTGCATACAGAATGGCTGCAAACATTTCTAATTTATTGAAAGAAGAAAGTTATTTTGACAAGGTTCAAGATCCTTTGCGAGGCAGTCACATTGTTGAAAATTTAACCTCCATCATCGTTGAAAAAGCTTGGGCTTACTTTCTTGAATTGGAAAAATTTAAAAGTTTGAACTCACCTGAGAAATTGGAAAAAATTAAAACGGATATCATTGCAAAAGCGAATACTCGTTTAGCTAAGTTTAAAGAAAATCAGATGAAACTAATTGGAATAAATCTATTTAATCAGGAGAGTAAAAACGCTCAAACTTGGAAAGAGGAACTAACTTATTTAGGAGTTCCTTATTTGATTTATGAATTGGGATAAATAATTTTTATGAACCATAATTCGCGTGAGGGATAGCAACGAAAATCCTCTGAAAGTATTTCACTTGAAGAGATTGTAGTGGAAAGCCCGACCCGAAAATTGAGAGGAACGAACAACTTTGAGGGACACGCCCTAAATGAAAATAATATTCAAATTCGACTGAATTAGGAAAGAAATCAAGTTTTACATACTTTTGAATATGAAAATTGAAGAACTTAAAATTGAGGCAATAATTAATCTTTGTAAATTAAACAAAGTAAAGTCGTTGTGCGCTTTTGGTTCAGTTACGAGAGATGATTTTAACGATACTTCTGATATAGATTTGGTAATCGATATTGATGAAAACGACCCGTTTAAATACACTGATATCTATTTTTATATAAAATCAAAATTGGAAGAAATATTACAACGACATGTAGATTTGTTAGAGGAAAGGGCTTTAAAAAATCCAGTTTTCAAACAACATCTTGATGCAACAAAAATCAAAATTTATGGATGCTAAAATTAAGTCATCGTTATTAGACATTTTGATTTGTATTAAAGAAATTGATGATTTTATTGGTGAAAACAGGGACTTCTTTACCTATAAATCAGATTTAAAAACGAAAAAAGCGGTTGAAAGAAACCTTGAAATTATTGGTGAAGCTGTTAATCGAATTATGAAATTAGATGATAAATTTCCAATAAGTAATGCTAAATATATTGTAGGAACAAGAAACAGAATCATACACAGTTACGATAATATTTCTGACGAAATAATTTGGACTATTGTAAATCGAGAGCTTCCTGAATTAAAAAATGAAGTGTTAAAATATCTGGATTAATCTAAATGAAAGAGCTAATCTTTAGTTTGATTTAAAATTTTATATTTGTTAGACTCTTAAAAACGCAACAAAATCATTCAAAACAACTTGAAATTCATGAATAGAATTGACTTTTCTAATTATTCGTTTAAAGAACTGAAAACGGAAATTAAAAGCGAACCAACGTTTGAAACAGCGGAGAAAATCGCTTTGAAACCTTCTTATTCAAAAGCGGATATAGAAAACATTACACATACTAAATACCGTTCTGGATTTGCGCCATTTTTAGGTGGTCCTTACGCTTCAATGTATGTTTCAAAACCGTGGACCATTCGTCAATATGCAGGATTTTCAACGGCTGAGGAATCAAATGCATTTTACAGAAGAAACCTTGCTGCTGGTCAAAAAGGTCTTTCAGTAGCTTTCGATTTAGCGACTCACAGAGGTTATGATT
This sequence comes from Flavobacteriales bacterium, assembly GCA_009926905.1. Classification (GTDB taxonomy): domain Bacteria; phylum Bacteroidota; class Bacteroidia; order Flavobacteriales_D; family Crocinitomicaceae; genus UBA952. Next base: position 3,233 of record RFNX01000464.1, on the reverse strand, counting down.
CTGACCATGAACGTGTGGTGGGTGATGTTGGAAAAGCAGGTGTAGCAATCGATTCCATTGAGGACATGAAGATTTTGTTCGATCAAATTCCTTTGGATGAAATGTCGGTTTCGATGACAATGAACGGTGCTGTTTTACCGATCATGTCGTTCTACATCGCTGCAGCAATCGAACAAGGGGTAGCTATTTCAGCTTTAGCAGGTACGATTCAAAATGACATTTTAAAGGAGTTCATGGTGCGAAATACGTACATCTATCCTCCTACTCCATCAATGCGCATCATTGCTGACATTTTTGAATTCACGTCTCAAAAAATGCCCAAATTCAACTCGATTTCAATTTCGGGTTATCACATGCAAGAAGCGGGAGCAACTGCTGCTATCGAGTTGGCATATACCTTAGCTGATGGTTTGGAATACATTCGAACAGGTTTGAAAGCAGGTTTGAAAATTGATGAATTTGCTCCACGATTGAGTTTCTTCTGGGCAATCGGAATGAATCATCACATGGAAATTGCAAAAATGCGCGCTGGTCGTTTATTGTGGTCTAAGTTGGTTCAAGAATTCAATCCAACGAGTCAGAAATCTTTGGCATTGCGCACACATTGTCAAACTTCAGGTTGGTCGTTAACAGAACAAGATCCATTTAATAACGTGGCTAGAACTTGTATTGAAGCATTAGCCGCAGCTTTTGGTGGAACTCAATCCTTACATACAAATGCATTGGATGAAGCCATTGCTTTGCCGACAGATTTTTCGGCGCGAATTGCACGTAACACACAAATATACTTACAACAAGAAACTGGAATTACTCGCTTCATTGATCCGTATGCAGGAAGTTATTATGTCGAAACCTTGACCAACGAATTAGTAAACGAAGCTTGGAAATTGATTCAAGAGGTGGAGGAATTAGGAGGAATGGCGAAGGCAATTGAAACAGGGATTCCGAAAATGCGCATTGAAGAAGCGGCGGCGAGAAAACAAGCACGCATTGATTCAGGAAAAGATATTATCGTCGGCGTGAATCGTTTTGAGCACAATGAAGCTTCCCAAATTGAGATTTTAGAAGTTGACAATGCAAAAGTTAAAGATTCTCAAATCAAACGTTTGCAAGATGTAAAAATCAATCGCAACAATGAAATCGTAAAAGTATTATTGCAAGAATTGGAAGATGCTGCACGAAATTCAAATGGAAATTTATTAGAAATTGCTGTTCGTTGCGCCCAAGCACGTTGTACGTTAGGTGAAATTTCTACAGCTTTGGAAAATGTTTATGGTCGATACACAGCAACGATTCGTTCAATTAGTGGTGTTTATTCAAAAGAAGCTATGAAAGATGAAGATTTTGCAAAAGCCATGGAAATGGTCGAAACTTTCGCTAAACTAGAAGGTCGTCGTCCACGAATCATGATTGCGAAAATGGGCCAAGACGGTCACGACCGTGGTGCAAAAGTGATTGCGACCTCATTTGCCGATATTGGATTTGATGTGGACATTGGACCTTTATTTCAAACTCCAGAAGAAGCAGCACGCCAAGCAATTGAAAACGATGTACATATTTTAGGAGTTTCATCGTTGGCCGCAGGGCATAAAACCTTAGTTCCTGCAGTGATTGCAGCACTCAGTAAAATGGGAAGACCCGATATCATGGTCGTTGCAGGTGGCGTTATTCCACAGCAAGATTATGACTTTTTATACGAAGCTGGTGTATTTGGAATTTATGGTCCAGGAACAAAAATTTCGAAGGCAGCACAAGATATATTGCAACTACTTATTCAAAGCCACGAATAATTTTGTAAATTCGGCACAATAATTGAAAACGGAAAGTTTATAATTTGAAAAATATGAAAAATACTGTATTATTTCGTTTAACGCTCGCGCTTAGTCTTCTATTCATAACGGGAGTTTCTTTTGGTCAAAAACCAACGTTAAGTTTAAAATCTACTAAAAGAATTTTGACTTTAGATGATGAAGAAGATGGGCCTTCTAACAATAAAGTGAAATTAGAAGCTTCTTTTACTGCAGCAGGTACAAAAAAAGTTGGTACAGAATATACCATAACGGGAGTTGAAGGAAAAGATTGGGAAATTATTAGTGGTGAGTTAAAATCCGACATGGTGGAATTGAAATTCAAAAAAGTTGGAAACTTTAGTGTAACAGTGACTACCACCTATTCTGTTAAGAAAAAATTGAAAAATGGAGAAACGGAAGAGGAAGAAAGTGATGTTTCGGTAGAAGAGGAAAACTATATAACAGTTACAAACAATTTGGATGAGTTGACTCAAATTCACGCTGATAGTAACTTTGTGAAATTGGTTAAAAAAGCATCAGACTTTATTGCAAAACCAAAATATGCAGGAGATCCAACACCAACAATTTTTTTAGCTAAAGGCTATTTTGGAATGTATCGTAAAGATTTGAAAGACCCATTAATTCAAGAACCATTTGATGAAGCAATTACAGCAACTGCATCTGCTATCGAAATGGATCAAAATGGAATTTTTTATACTCCTGTTCACAAAATGTGGTTGAACGCTTTTCAAAATGAAGTACTTGACAATGGCATTATCTTTAAATTAGAAGAATCTGAAGGTTACCCTGTTTTTTATAGTGGTAAAGACGCCAACAAAAAAGTAACTCTAACGGAAGAATTATTAGAAGGAATCGATCAATACAGTCAAATAACCAAAAATCCCTTAGCAGCAAAGTTTTTAGAAGCAGCTATTCGTTCACAAGCAAAAGATATGAAAACGGCTGGTTTGATTTGGAAAATTGAAATTCCAAATTTATTGAAGCTTGAAAAATTAGATAAATTTACTGAAGCAGATAAAAAAGCGTTGAAAGTTGGAATTTTACTTTCTGTACAAATTTTACCAATAATTGAGAAAAACAACACAAATTCTTGTGCATTATTGAATAAAATTAAGCCTTGGTTTGAAAATGATAAAGACTTCATCGCTATGTATGAAAATAAATTCAAAAGCTGTAAACCTGAATAATAACAACTCATTATTCATAAATTTAAAAGGAAATCGAAAGGTTTCCTTTTTTTATTTCTAATCTTTGTGTATGGATTTAATTAGAAAAATACTAGCCAATAAATACGTTCGTAACAAGTATTTCATTACCAGTTTTATTTTCTTGCTTTATATTCTTTTCCTTGATGACTTAGATATTTTTATGATCGTTAGTCAGAATCGTAAGTTGAATAAACTAGAAGCTCACAAATTAGAA
>RFNX01000117.1 GCA_009926905.1 Flavobacteriales bacterium | reverse complement strand
ACTTTAGTTCGATTAATAAATTAGCAAGTTGATTTAGAATAATCTTCGTAGTCTTCCGTCATTTCTTGACTAATTTGGCTTGCCACTGAAATCGGAATGTAATCTACAAATACGTTTGTTTTATCTAATCCAAAATCCTCAGCAGGTTGTAAACCTGTAGCTTTTACAAAACGATAACCTTTCACACAAATTTGTTGAAATGGAGTCAATTTATTGTCCATTGCAACGCGGGAATTCAAAACGATAAACTTAAAGTCAATTTCATCAATTTTATTTCGAACTGAATCAAAAACACTTTCATTGGTTAATTCACCTTTTTCTATCATTTTACAATGAATTTTACGCATCATATATTCAATACGGTGCTCTTCTTTGAACCCAAGTTGTAAATTCACATAGTAACAAGTTTTGTCAATCACTTCATTTACAGAGTAATGAACACCCCAAGGTTCACTCAAAATATCCAAGTGTAAAAACCAAATTATTCCAGCTTTACGTGGTTTTTTCATAAACAAGGAATGGAAAACTGTTTGATCAAGCTTAGTAGGTGAATTACTTCTTGTTGGAAATACCAAATTCGTTGCTTCGAATGGAATTTTTTCATCGTTCTTAACTGCTGTAATTAATGGTATCACTTTCGTCATTGGTACGTATTCCGTGATACTAGTTCGCAATTGTCTTGCTTTGTAATAAAGGAACAGGAGAATGAAAAATGTAATGGATAAAATCAACGTAAACCAACCACCAGAAATGATTTTTCCTAAATTGGAGAATAAGAAAATTCCCTCTATAAAGATGAATCCTGCGAAAATAAAGAAGTACAATACTCGTAGTTTAGGAAATCTAAAGAACAATAAAAACGCCAACAATAAAGATGTCATCACCATGTTAATCGTAATTGCAAGTCCGTACGAATGCTCCATTGCACTTGATTCTTTAAAAATTACAATTACCAATAAACAGCCCGCCATTAAGAACCAGTTGATAAATGGAATGTAGATTTGTCCTTTGTGATCGGTCGGATATTTCACTTTTAAATTCGTCCATAATTTCAATTTAATTGCCTCGTTCATCAATGTGAAAACACCTGTAATTAAAGCTTGAGAAGCGATAATAGTTGCTGCAGTAGCGATTACAATAGCAAAAGGTAAAATCGATTCAGGAACCATTGCATAGAAAACTGTTTGTCCTTTTTTCAAAGCAAAACCGTCTGATAAACATAAAGCAGATTGTCCTAAATAATTCAAAAACAGTAATAATGAAACGAACATCCAATTGATGCGAATATTTCCTTTTCCACAGTGACCCAAATCAGAATACAATGCCTCAGCTCCCGTTGTACACAGGAAAACAGAACCAAGAACCGCAAATCCTCCGTCAACATTTACAACTAAATTATAAGCGTAATAAGGATTGAAAGCATGGAGTACTTCCGGGTTTTTGAAAATATTTATGAATCCTAAATAACCTAAGAAACCAAACCAAACGAGCATAATTGGGCCAAACAATTTTCCAATTGCTTGTG
>RFNX01000201.1 GCA_009926905.1 Flavobacteriales bacterium | reverse complement strand
ATCGAAGGAGGTGAAGCTTTAATTCCTGCTTTAGATACACTTGTTAACCGTGGCTCTGAATTAGGTGTTGAATATTTCGTAATGGGAATGGCTCACCGAGGAAGATTGAATTCATTGGCAAATATTTTTGAAAAACGTCCAAGAGATATTTTCTCAGAATTTGAAGGAAAAGAATTTGATTTCGAAGCAACTTTTGATGGCGATGTTAAATACCATCAAGGTTACACTTCACATATTACGCTTTCCAACGGGAAACCAATGGGAATTACGCTGTCTCCAAATCCATCACATTTAGAAGCAGTTAACACTGTTGTTGAAGGAATTGCAAGAGCAAAAATCGACCACGTTTACAAACACGAAAGTAAAGTTTGTCCTGTTTTGATTCACGGTGATGCTGCGGTGGCAGGTCAAGGAATTGTGTATGAAACGATTCAAATGGCACAATTGGATGGTTACCGCGCTGGTGGAACGGTTCATATTGTCGTGAACAATCAAGTTGGTTTCACAACGAATTATTTAGACGGTCGTTCGTCAACTTATTGTACAGACATCGCAAAAACAACGCTTTGTCCAGTATTTCACGTAAATGGTGACGACATTGAATCGGTAATTAAAGTGGTGGAAGCTGCGATGGAATACCGTCAATTCTTTAATCGCGATGTGTTTATTGATTTATTGTGTTACAGAAAATACGGTCACAACGAAGGTGATGAGCCAAAATTCACGCAGCCGAAATTGTACGATTTAATTGCAAAACATCCAAATCCGAAAGTAATTTATCAAAAACAATTGATTGAAGAAGGAGTTTTGTCAGCTGATGATGCTAAAAAATTAGAAGACGATTACAATCAATTTTTGGAGGTTGAATTCGATGCTTCTCGCAAAAACGAAAAAGCATTGGTTTACGATTTCTTAAGTCAAATTTGGAAAGATTACCGCCACGGAACAGCCAAAGATTTTGAAAAATCACCAGAAACAGGAATTGACAAACAAAAATTGTACGATCTTGGAATTAAACTTTCTACCTTACCTGAAGGAAAAAAATATTTCCGCAAGATTGCAAAAATATTTGAAGACCGCTTAAACGCTTTTAAAAACGATAGTTTAGATTGGGGTTCGGCTGAAATGTTAGCGTATGCAACTTTATTAGTGGAAGGCAATCATGTTCGAATTTCAGGACAAGATGTAGAGCGCGGAACATTCTCTCACCGTCACGCAGTTGTGAAAACGGAAGATACAGAAGAAGAAATTGAAACATTGAATTTGTTGAGTGATTCACAAGCAAAATTTGAAGTTTACAATTCTTTGCTTTCAGAATATGGCGTTTTAGGTTTCGAATACGGATATTCTTTAGCAACACCAAAAAGTTTGACGATTTGGGAAGCACAATTTGGAGATTTCTTCAACGGCGCTCAAATTATGATTGACCAATTTATTTCCGCAGGGGAAGACAAATGGGCAACACAAAGTGGTTTGGTAATGTTGTTACCACATGGTTACGAAGGTCAAGGAGCTGAACACAGTTCTGGTAGAATGGAGCGTTTCTTACAACAATGTGCAGACTTAAACATGCAAATTGTAAACACTTCTACGCCAGCCAATCATTTCCATTTATTACGTCGCCAATTGAAACGCGATTTCAGAAAACCATTGGTTGTTTTCTCTCCAAAAATGTTATTGCGTTATCCAGATGCAACTTCCACATTGGAAGAAATGGCAACTGGTTCATTCCAAGAAGTGATTGACGATGTTGCTGCAAACGTTAAAGAAGTGGACACAGTGGTAATGTGTAGTGGTAAATTCTACTACGAGATGAAGTTGAAAGCGAAAGAATTGGGTGCTACAAATATGGCCTTTGTTCGCGTAGAGCAATTGTATCCGTTGCCACAAAAACAAATTGATGCCATTTTAGCGAAATACAAAGCGAAAAACATCATTTGGGCACAAGAAGAACCTGCAAACATGGGTGCTTGGACATATATGGCTATGAGTTTAAGAAAATTAGATTTAATTGGAATTACTCGTCCAGCAAGCGCTGCATCTGCTGAAGGTTCTAAAAAATTACATGAAAAAAGATTAGCAAAATTATACAGCCAACTATTTGCTTATGCAAAGGCAACCGTTTAACAGTAACAAAATAAGATAAAGATGTCAGTATTAGAAATGAAAGTCCCAAGTCCGGGAGAATCGATATCAGAAGTTGAAATCGCAGCATGGTTAGTTGCTGACGGAGACTATGTTGAAAAAGACCAAGCTATTGCAGAAGTTGATTCAGACAAAGCGACTTTAGAATTGCCAGCTGAAGAAAGTGGAATCATTACTTTGAAAGCTGCAGATGGCGATGTTGTAAAAGTTGGACAAGTTGTTTGTTTAATCGACACTTCGGCTGCACGTCCAGCTGGAAGCGCTCCTGCTCCAACTGCAGAAGTGAAAGAAGAAAAAGCTGCTCCTGCACCAGCACCAATAAAAGCTGCTTCAGTTCCAAATCCTAATCCTGTGAAAGAAGCTGCTACTTACGCGAGTGGTACACCTTCTCCAGCTGCGGCTAAGATTATGGCTGAAAACAATGTTGCTTCTACTCAAGTTAAAGGAAATGGTAAAGACGGACGTATTACCAAACAAGATGTCATCAACGCGATGTCTGCTGGATTCTCAACTGCTGACGCTCAAGGTTGGGGTGGTTCAAGAGAACAAAGACGTGAAAAAATGTCAATGTTACGCCGTAAAATTGCAGAACGTTTAGTAGCGGTAAAAAGCGAAACAGCAATGTTGACAACGTTCAATGAAGTGGATATGAAACCAATCATGGACTTACGCGCGAAATACAAAGACGCTTTTGCAAAACACCATGAAGTGAATTTAGGTTTTATGTCTTTCTTCACGAAAGCAGTTACGGAAGCTTTGAATTTATTCCCTGCTGTGAATGCACAAATCGATGGGAACGAAATGATTTTCCACGATTATGCAGATATCGGTATAGCAGTTTCTTCTCCAAAAGGATTAATGGTTCCTGTTGTTAGAAACGCAGAGCAACTATCATTAGCAGAAATTGAAAGAGAAATTAAACGATTGGCTATCAAAGCGCGCGACGGAAAAATCTCACCAGAAGATATGACGGGCGGAACATTTACAATCACAAACGGAGGAGTTTTTGGTTCGATGTTATCAACGCCAATTATCAACCCACCACAATCAGCAATTTTAGGAATGCACAATGTGGTTGAACGTCCAGTTGCTATCAATGGAAAAGTGGAAATTCGACCAATCATGTATGTAGCACTTTCTTATGACCACAGAATCATCG
>RFNX01000328.1 GCA_009926905.1 Flavobacteriales bacterium | reverse complement strand
GAATCCGTCAGCTGACGGAGGAGATATAGCGAAATCCGCTGCGGCGGAGGAAAAGGCGCCAATAAATCAATTTTATAATTTACTGTTTTAGCTGAAATATATGCTTTAGAATTTTAGCTTAGCAACTGATTTCATTATATTTGCCGACTTTATGTACATTTTATGAATATAACTATGAATGCCACAACTTCTCAATTAATTATTGCACTTGAAGACAAATTTGGAGCGCATAATTATCACCCACTTCCTGTTGTATTATCTCGAGGTGAAGGGGTATTTGTTTGGGATGTTGAAGGTAAACAATATTTTGACTTTTTTATCAGCATATTCGGCTGTAAATCAAGGTCATTGTCATCCGAAAATTACAAAAGCATTAATAGACCAAGCGCAAACATTGGCTTTGACTTCTCGTGCTTTTTACAACGATTCTTTAGGTGAATATGAAAAATACGTGACAAGTCTGTTTGGTTTTGACAAAGTTTACCCATGAATACGGGTGCAGAAGCTGTAGAAACGGCTATAAAATTATGTCGTAAATGGTCGTATGAGAAAAAAGGAATTAATGAAAATCAAGCTGTGATTATTGTTTGTGAAGGTAATTTCCACGGTCGTACAACCACAATCGTTTCTTTTTCAAGTGATCCAGATTCAAATAAAAACTTTGGACCTTACGCACCTGGATTTGTTGCTATTCCTTATGATGATGTGAATGCGTTAGAAGCAGCTTTAAAATTGCCGAATGTTGCTGGATTTTTAGTAGAACCAATTCAAGGAGAAGCTGGAGTTTACACACCGGCAGAAGATTTCTTAGCAAACGCAAGAAGATTGTGTACTGAAAATGGAGTGCTTTTTATTGCTGACGAAGTACAAACTGGAATTGCTCGCACAGGAAGTTTATTAGCAGTTTGCGGAAATTGTAACTGTGAAAATAAATGTGAACGTCAAACAGAAACATATAACCGTCCTGATATTTTGATTTTAGGTAAAGCGCTTTCAGGTGGTGTTTATCCTGTTTCAGCAGTTTTAGCTGACGATGAAATAATGATGGTAATTAAACCTGGTCAACACGGATCAACTTTTGGAGGAAATCCAATTGCTGCGAAAGTTGCAATTGCAGCATTAGATGCGGTAGAAGAAGAAGGATTGATTCAAAATGCACGTAAATTGGGACACCTTTTCAGGAAAGAAATGAATCGCATCATTGAAACGAATGATTTGGTATTAAAAGTTCGAGGAAAAGGCTTGTTGAATGCAATTGTTGTAAACGATACAGAAGACAGTCCAACTGCTTGGAATTTATGTGTTGCTTTAAAAGAAAATGGTTTACTTGCAAAACCAACACACGGAAACATCATTCGCTTCGCACCACCTTTGGTAATCACTGAAGACCAATTATTGGAATGCGTGGGGATTATTGAGAAAACGATAAAAAACTTTAAAAAATAAATTGCCAACAAAGAATTGCTAGTTGCTAACTGATTTTGTTTGAAGCTTGTAATTCCTTATTCGCAATTCGCAATTATTCATTCGCAATTAATTTATTATGGCTTTAAAAATTAAATTTGGTACCGACGGTTGGAGAGCAATCATCGCAAAAGAATTCACAGTTGACAACGTAGCACGCGTTACAGAAGCAACGGGAATTTGGTTGAAAAAGAATTATGAAAATCCTACTGTATTTGTTGGACACGATTGTCGTTTTGCAGGAGAATTGTTCATGGAAACAGCTGTGAAAGTCTTCATCGCACAAGGAATTCCAGTGAAAATGTCCCGTGGATTTGTTTCTACACCGATGATTTCTTTGGCAGCAAATACTTTTGGATGTCAAATTGGTGTTGATTTAACGGCAAGTCACAATCCAGCATCTTACAACGGATACAAATTGAAAGCTGATTTTGGTGGACCATTAGCTCCAGAACATGTTCAGGAAGTGGAAGACATTATCCCAGAAGTGTGTAGCATCGATTTTGAAACTATTTCGATCCAAGAAGCAATGGCTGCTGGAAAAGTAGAAGTAATCGATATCGAAACATTGTACGTTGAGCATGTTAAAAAGAACTTCGACTTGGAAGCGATTGAAAAATCGGGAATGCGTTTGGTTTACGACGCAATGTATGGAGCTGGACAACGCGTGATGCCTCGAATTTTACCAAACGTAGAATTATTGCATTGCGATCCAAATCCTTCATTCATGGGACAGGCACCTGAGCCGATTGCTAAAAACTTGAAAGAGTTGGAATCATATTTGGCAGCAAACGAAGGTATTTATTGTGCTTTAGCAACAGACGGCGACGCAGATAGAATTGGTTTATACAACGGAAAAGGAGAATTCATTGATTCACACCACATCATCTTATTGTTGATTCACTACATGGTGAAATACAAGCAAATGACTGGAAAGGTGGCAATTGCATTCAGTGTGACACCACGTGTTTATAAGATGTGTGAACATTACGGATTAGAAGTAACCACTACAAAAATCGGTTTCAAAGAAATCGCCACGATAATGGTTAAAGAAGACGTTTTGTTAGGTGGAGAAGAATCAGGAGGAATTGCTGTTAAAGGGCACATTCCTGAACGCGATGGAATTTGGATGGGATTGATCATCTGGGAATTTATGGCGAAATCTGGTAAAACTTTAGATGAATTGATTGATGAAGTTTATGACATCGTTGGGCCATTCAAATTTGAAAGAAACGATTTGCATATTACAGAAGAAATGAAACAAAACATCATCGCAAATTGCAAAGCGGATAACTACAAAGCTTTCGGTGATTATGAAGTGAAAGAAGTGAAAACAATTGACGGATTCAAATATTTCTTCGATGAAAATCGTTGGATGATGATTCGCC
>RFNX01000118.1 GCA_009926905.1 Flavobacteriales bacterium | reverse complement strand
ACCAAATGTAATTCTACCAATGACCGTCATTTTTTATTTTTTCAAGATAGCGATAGGTGTAGTTCACAAACAATTTTCGGTTTAATTTTAAAATTGATTTTCCATAAGTATTTTGTTTTTTCTTGAAGTAAAATTGGAATTGAAAATTCGTTGTGTTTCAGAATACCTTCTTTCGGGAGGTGAATTTCAAAGGTTTCTATAAATTCAACCGTTTCATATTTCTCAATTTTCTTGGAGCAGTCTAAATAAATTGCTTCAACAATAATAGCGTCAGGTATCACTGAATAGGAGTGGTCAAACCACAAATTGAGCGTATTATTCTCGAAATTCATATTGATTGCACTGAAATATCGCACAATTTCGAAATTATTTAAAGAGTTGAATCTTAAGATTTCATCTACGTCCAAAAATTTTCTTTTTATTGCCTTCATTCTGTTGAATAATTTAAATCTTTAATAACAACAAAAATCAACCATTTATCTATTCTTGATTGATTAATCTTGTTAGCGGTATGTAATTTAGTCATCTATGTTAAATTTTTCTATTTTTAATTCTAAGGTATAATCTTCATCAAGATTTTCAACATCGTGTAACTCTAATTTCAATGTTTGATAAAACTTTCTTTCCGGGTTAATTCCCAAAGAGAATGCTTCATTTTTGATGAGGGTGTTCAAATGAAAAATCGGTTGGATTTGGTATAAATCGGGAATAAAATGTATTGGGAATTGTTTCTTTCTTTCATCAATAAATCGTCCTTCTGGGTCAATGAAAACAACATATCTCAGCTCAGAAGTCAGTTTAACCTTTGAAATGAAATTAGTCCATTCGTTTTGAAAATTCTTTTGCGTTGTAACGAAAGCGCTATGGATTAGTAAATAGCTGTCTTCAGAATTCAATTTGAATTCAATTTCAGGATTTTTTTTATTCAGTTTAATTAGTTCCAATCTGATAGTATGTTTTTATTGTATTCCGATAACGTTTTGGGGTTTGGCTAAGTGACTGTATTTGAGGTACTTACTTTCAATTTAGCGCTAATTTTATTAGAAACCCGAATGTTCAATTTAGCACAGAACCCGCCATTTTGCCAAACTGCTGTTATACCTTCGCCCTTTATTCTGTCAGCCAATTTAGTGCCTCTTGCGTTATTCCGTTATACCAATCTACTTCGTTGTCTGTCGAGTTTGCTAATTCATTTGACCGTTCAAAAAATCTTTGTACGTGTCTTGGTTCAGGAACATAATTTGCGTTATGGGAATCTTCAACCATTTTTATGAAAACACTTAATGGCAATGGTACAATGGTAGAAGTTCCTCCGTAAAATTGAATATTCATTTTATGCAATGCGTAAAAATGTGCTTTGCAAGAATCATTTATGTTCGGAGCAATGAATAGGCAGTAAGCAGGTTTTTCTGTTTCTCTTTTGAATTTTGCAAGGTGTCTTGTTACAGGTTCTCCCTCTGTTTCATATTGTTTTTGACCGCTTTGCATTGTTACTTCTACTGTTAAGCCAAAGTCTTCATAATCACAAACAATGTCAGCCATATTACCTTGTGCTGTTGACATTGGGTTACCAAAATCATCAAATTTCAAGTTCGCTTTAATATTACCTCCGTCCAACATTGTCATTGCACGCCAAGTATTCCACTCTAACATCAATGGTATGTCGTAAAGAGTTTTTGCTATTATTTGGTCAAATGTTGAGCTTATGTCCTCAAATTGTCGATAATCTTTAATTGCAGTTACTTGTTCTGTTATTAGCTGTTCTTTTCTTCTTTCAAGTTCGTCTGCAAAAATATCTTTAAGTTCAAGCAATGTTGTGTTTGCTGATATTTGCATTAGCGGAAACTCGATTCTAATTCTTTGTTCAAGTAATTCTCTATTATCCGTAAATAATGTTGGAATCTGTGGATTTCCAAGATAAGCAACATACTGTCCTTCATTATCAATAAAGCAAGGTTCTCTATCTGTATTTTGCAAGAAGTAATCAACCTCTTGAATTTTTTCTGGCACTATAGAAATTGATTTTCCAAGTTGCGAAATGTTTACAAGTGCTGTAGCCCTTAAATAACGAACACAAGCATCAGCGTAATCTCGCATATTGCTTGATTTTGTTTTCAAAAACTTTTCAATTGAACCATCATTTGTTTGTCGAGTTCGTGTGTTGCCTGAAGTTATGTCTGAACTATAAATTTCTCTTAATTCTCTATCTAAATATTCTGCTCGAAATCTTTTGTAATTTCCTTCATTTTGTGCTTTTGCTATTCTGAATTGATTAATCTTTTCAACAATTGTTTCAAATTCTCTAAAATCAACTAATTGTAAACCGAAAATCATTAACTCATCAAATTTTAATGAGCCAAAGTATCTAACTAGACGGAATAATTCAAGATATGGTTT
>RFNX01000119.1 GCA_009926905.1 Flavobacteriales bacterium | reverse complement strand
CAACAAAGAATTCGATTGGGAAGACGAATTGAGCATTTCAAGCGATGTAAAAAACGTGAGTGAATTGACTGATACAACATTTACGCTTGCTGGAGAAAATGGAAACGGAGAAACGTTCTCTTACGGCGTTCCAAATATGCGTTTGGCAAAAATTGAATCCACTGATGCACTTGACGTTTTAGTGGGAGCTTCGGAAAGTATTTTGGATACGATGAGCATTGAAAAAGTTGGCGATGAAGTTATTATTTCCATTTACATCAAAGACAAAGAGCCTTTAGCGAACCCGATTCCTGGTATTTACATTGCATCGAAAGAATTTCCAAAAGAACTCATTTAACAATGCTCGAGGTACGCGATATTTTTCTGAGCTACGACCGTCCGATTCTTAAAAAAGTCAATTTAAAACTGAACGATAAAGAAATTCTTGGTTTAGTTGGAAAAAGTGGTGCTGGCAAATCATCATTGTTAAAAATTTTAAGTGGACGTTCAGCTTGTGATACTGGAAGCGTTCATTTAGATGGAAAAGTTTTACCTCATCCTCATTCATTATTGATTCCCGGTTATAAAGAAATTGCAATGGTAAACCAAGATTTCAAATTGGATCCCTATCATACTGTTGAAGAAAACATCCGCGAGTCAGTACTTCATTTACCGATTCAACAACGTGACAAACGCGTGAATACACTGTTGAAATTGTTTGAATTATTAAAAATTGCAAACTCAAAAGCACATTTAATTTCAGGAGGAGAACAACAACGTTTGGCAATTGCAAGAGCCATTTCAAATCGTCCACGCATTCTTGTTTTAGACGAACCATTTGGACATTTAGACAGTATGTTACGATTGAAATTGAGTTCGTATTTACTTAAAATTCGAGAAGAAGAAGGGACAGCTATTATTTTGGTCTCGCACGACGGACAAGATGTTTTAGGTTTATGCGATTCGATTTGCATTTTGAATAATGGAATTTTATCGAAGAAAAAAAGCGCTGAATCAGTTTACTACGACACTAAAAATCCACAAATTGCACAACTTTTCGGACCTTTAAATAAAATTAATTTAGATGGAGAAACGCACTTTTTTCGTCCTGATGAATACGAATTGAGTAGCAATGAAGGAATTGAAATCAATTTTCAAAGAGCGGTTTTTGTCGGTGGTTTTTACTACAATTATTTTACAAACAAACTTGGTGAAAGCCTCATATTATACAGTTTAACAAAATTAAATGAAGCCCAATACTTCCACATCAAGCGCAAAAATTAGTAGATACAAAGACAAACATTGGTTTCGATTAATCACTGTTTTTTACAAGTCGTTGATTGCTTACATTCGCGAAGGAGCCTTCTTTCACGGAGCGGCTTTAGCCTATTATACATTGTTTGCTTTTGTTCCAATTGTTTACTTAGCAAGTTCAATTTTCGGCCGCATTTTCGGACAAAAAAACATGGAAAATATCATTTCAGATTTATTCCAAAATCAAGTTGGAATAAAGGATACGGCTGGAATTATGAGTTTGCTAAAAGGAATTAACTTCGACAAACCGAACCTCTTTATGGAAATATTCAGTATCGCCATTTTGATTTATGGCTGCTCAGCATTTTTGGTTTCATTGAAACGTAGCATCAACGATTTTTTCCAGATTAATCGCAAAAAAAGACAAGAAGAAAACATCATCTTAGATTTCATCAGTTTTCGATTTTTGTCCATCGGAATGTTGGCGCTGTTTGCTTTGTTGGTGATTTTGTTCTACTTCTTGCAAATGTTCATTTTCTCAGGAATTGAAAATTACATTCACGCCCACGATGGCTTTGTAGATTTTTCAATCAACCTCATACAATATTCGAGTTCGATATTATGTAATTCCATCATTTTCACTTTAATCTTCAAGTACATTCACGACGGAAAAGTGGAATGGAAACTTGCCATTCGTGGTGGAATTGTTACTTCTACATTATTGTTTTTCAGTCAATTATTGATTCGCTACTATTTACAACATTATTTCTCTTTAGGAAACTTAGGAATTGTTGGTTCGCTATTTGTCTTTTTAGCTTGGGTAAATTATTCGGCACAAATTGTGTTTTTTGGAGCAAAATTTACGTTTATGCTCGGCGAAGAAATGGATACACC
>RFNX01000120.1 GCA_009926905.1 Flavobacteriales bacterium | reverse complement strand
CAAATAAAACTATGAATTCATTTAAAATCAAATTTTTCCTTTCATTTTTCCTATTATTACAAATTGTTTTTGGAAACATGGTTTTTGGGCAGACACCTACTGTTTTATATACCAGTTTAACCTCAACAACACCATCACCTTCCAATTCCAGATATACTCTTAATGCGATGTCTGGGACTTTCAGACAATATCGCTTTCAAGCAAATCAAACTGTTGGTTCATCAGGTTCAACATGGGCTTTCCACCAAGGTACTACGGCTTCCCCGTCATACACAAATTCTTGGAGACCATACACAAGCAATAATTTACTCTCTGTAAATACGTATATTCCAATTGGCTTTGCTAATGGAGCAAGGTATAATAATAACGGTGGTACTGACGGTCAATTGCCTGCAATAACTAGTGGAAATTATTACACATTTAACGTTTCTAATAATACAGGAGACAATGTTATGCAATTGCTAGAGACGACATACAATCCTGTTACAGTTTCAACAGTTACGCAAGCAGTTGGTAGTTATGGATCACGAACAATAACAATTACAACATCAACAACGCCGAATGCTTCTGAAAATATATATGTAAGGTATTCGACAAACTCATACACTGCATCCACAATAGTTCAAGCAACAGGTTCAGGAACAACTTGGACTGCTACTATTCCTTGGCAATCTTCGGCTGTTAGTTTTTACGTTTACACGAGTAATAAAACACTAAGTCAAATAAATGGTGACGTTACATCTTATGGACAAACTGCTCATGACATGTCCACCTTAAATTTAAATAATAGTGGAGGATCAAACTACAATTGGACACCACCAACGGGAGCAATAATTGTTACATCATCTGGTGGTTCAGCCGCTAACACACCTACTGCTTATCCTGCTTTTAACACAGCGTCAACTGGTCTTTTCGCAGTTTTAAATACTGGTACAGTTCATCAAGGAACAGTGACTGCTTTAGTAACGGCAGATATTACAGAAACTGGTTCAGTAGCCCTTGCCAACTCAAGCAACTGGACTTCTTTATTAGTCAATCCAAATGGTGCCAGAACAATTAGTGGTGCGGCAGCTGCAGGAGCACCTTTAATAGACTTTAACGGAGCAGACAATGTTACATTTAATGGATTGAATAGTGGTGGGAATTCATTAACCATTTCAAATACAACTGTAAGTCCTAATTCTGGTACCTCTACCATTCAGTTTAGAAATGACGCTACAAGCAATACGATTACTAATTGTACTGTTTTAGGGTCAGCTACAATGGCGGTTGGAACAAACGGTGGAAATATCTTTTTTGGTGCAGGTTCAGCTACCACAGGAAATGATAACAACACTATTTCAAATTGTAATATAGGACCAGCAGGATCGAATATACCATCAAAATTAATGCACTTTGGAGGAACATCGAACACTGACCCTGGAACCGCGAATAGTGGAAACACTATAAATAATAATAATTTCTACGATTGGTTCTCTGCGGGTTCTGCTAGTGCGGCAATTGACATCAATTCAGGAAGTACAAATTTCACAATCAGTAACAATCGATTTTACCAAACAGCTACAAGAACTCACACATCTGGTGTTACTCATTCTGGAATTTATATGAATAATAGTTCTGGTTATTTAACAATTAGTGGTAACACCTTTGGTTTTTCAAGCTCAACTGGAACTGGAACCTATACTTTTGTAGGAGTCTCTGGTTCTCGTTTCATTCCAATTAATATAAATGGTTGTGGTACAGCCACAGCTACGAGTATTCAAGGAAATACAATTGCTGGAATTGCAGTAAGTGGAGCTATGTCAGGTACATCATCAAGTTCACCATTTATGGGTGTTTATGTTTCAACTGGTCTAACAACAATTGGTAATGTAACTGGAAACACAATTGGTAGCTTATCAACCACAGGTTCAATTACTTATACTACATCTTCAACTTCTGCAACTGATGTTCATGGTATGTATAATTTTGGCTCAAGTATCTGGACAGCAAATAATAACAATTTAGGAAGTATTTCATGTACAAATTCTTCAACTGGATCAATAGTATTTTATGGATTTAGAACTGGAACTAGTGCAAATTTTTCTGCATCTTCAAATTCAATTGGAGGTACAATTTCAAATTCAATTCAAGTGTCATCTTCAAGTACTTCTTCTCAAGTTATTGGATATGGAATGAATAGTACTTATCCATCACCTTCAACTTTTACTTCAAATATCATTAGGAATTTAACAAACAATAATGGAACAGGTACAACATCCTCTGCTTCTGTCATAGGAATTAATCTTATATCTACTTCAGTGAATCATACGATTGGTCAGAATCAGATTTTTAACCTTTCAAATACAAATGCAACTGCCGCTACAATAGTAACTGGAATACAAATTACGGGTAGTACTGCTAATATTGTTGAACGAAATTTTATATATGGATTAACAAGTTCAACCACAAGTGCTAGCGCAGAGGTAAATGGAATTCGTGTTGCAGGTGGTACAACTACCTACCGCAATAATATGATTGTGTTAGGTGCTGGAATATCGAATGCAATTGGTGCTGTGGCTTCAAATACGGGGCAAACAGGTATTAATGGTTTTAATGGAGCCTTAGGGACAGATAATTTCTGGCACAATAGTATTTATATTGGTGGTACTGCAACTGCTGGAACAGGTGCATCTTATGCTTTTAATGGTACTCAGACGGTGAATACGAGAAGTTTTAGAAATAATATTTTTGTAAATGCCAGAACAAATAGTGGTGCAACTGGTAAGCATTATGCAATTAAAATAAATGGAGCTCCAAATCCATCTGGTCTTACACTTAACAACAATATTTATTTTACATCTGGAACAGGAGGTGTTTTTGGTTACGCAAGTGCGGCTGATGTTGCAAATCTTGCTGCTTGGCAAACGGCGGTTGGTCAAGACGCAAACAGTTATTCTTCCAACCCACAGTTTATTGCTCCAACTGCTGCAACTCCAGATTTACATTTGAGTGCTTCTAATGCTACCTTGGCTGAAGGAAATGGTTCTGCTACTGCGGTAACAATGATTTGATGGAGAAACACGTTCTGGTCTTACACCTGTAGATATTGGTGCAGATGCAGGTAACTTTGTAGCTGCCATCCCTCCAGCAATAACTTCTAATTCGATTACTCCATCAACAAATCAATGTACGAATGCATCAAGAGCAGTTGTTGTCAATGTGAATCCGCAAGGAACTTTGACAGCCGCACCAACTTTATCCTATCAGGTAAATGGTGGTACAGCAACCAATATTACAATGACAGCAGGTACAGGTTCCTTGTCAGCTTCAGGTACCTGGACAGCTACTATTCCTACTGTTTCTCCATCCAATGGAACAGTAACATGGTCTGTTACAGCATCAAATTCTGTCGCTCCAACAACCTTCAATGGAACTTCCTATTCAGATGAACCCACGAATGGAATTATTGCTACGGCAACTGCTACACCTACAACAATCTGTTCAGGTAGTCCAACGAGTTTGGAAATGAATTTAGAGGACCTGGAACAAGAGTAGTATCATCGGCACTTACAGCAACTACTGCCTCAAGTTACTCAAACCCTATTTACAGCAACTGGGCAAATAACCGTTCACAAATACTAATTCTTGGAAGTGAATTAACAGCTTCAGGAATAAGCGCAGGAAACATAACGAGTATGTCATTCTCACTGACTTCAACCTCAACAACAACAAGAACGGGTTATACAATCAGATTAGGTGCAACCTCTTCAACAGCCTTAACAACATCAAGTTTTTTAGCACCAACTTTCACCACTGTTTTTTCAAGTAATTACACTCCTTTTGTTGGGACAAATTTATTTACTTTTTCCACACCATTTGTTTGGGATGGTTCCTCAAATATAGTTATTGAAACGTGTTGGGATAATATTGCAAGCACAGCTACAGAGAGTAGCACTGCAACAGCTCAAACAACCTCTTTTAACTCGGTGATTTCATTAATAGAACTTCGACTACAGGAACTTCAATTTGTGGAGCTTCTAATACACCTTTAACTGCATATACCAACAGACCTTTAATCACATTGGGTGGTTCAAATGTTTCAATTTCTCCTACTATATCCGCTAGCTCATGGTCAAACGGATCAACAACTGTTGGATCAACTAACCCATTATCTGTATCACCAACATCAGCTACAACCTATACTGGAACAGCTACTATAAGTGGATGTACAGTGACGTCTTCAGGTGTATCTGTTTCTGTGAATGCTATAACTACAAGTCCAACCAACACTACAACACTTAACCAATGTGGTACTTTGGCTACTTTTGGTATATCAACAGCAGTATCAAGTCCAACGATCAGATGGTATACAGCTTCTTCTGGAGGAAGTGC
>RFNX01000122.1 GCA_009926905.1 Flavobacteriales bacterium | reverse complement strand
ACTAAGTCTTAATTTTACCTTTACACGATTGTTAGAACACAAGTTAGAAGCAAAACAAAAAAAACAAGATTTCACTAATTTAGAGTATGAAACAAACAATATTAGGAGCAGGCGGTGCCATTGGTGTTGAACTTGCAAAAGCATTGACAGCATACACTTCAGATATCAGACTTGTTGGACGCAATCCAAAAAAAGTAAATGCAACGGATGAATTATTAATAGCTGACCTTTCGATTCGTGAAGAAGTTTTTAAAGCAGTGGAAGGTAGTGAAATCGTTTATTTGACACTCGGCTACGATTACAACACAAAACTTTGGCAACAAATGTGGCCTCCACTTATAAAAAATGTTGTTGATGCTTGCGAGAAGCATCAAGCTAAACTCGTGTTTTTTGACAACGTTTATGCCATTGGTGGAGACAACGTTAAACACATTACAGAAAATTCGCCCATAAGTCCTTCAAGTAAAAAAGGAGAAGTTCGGGCTCAAGTGGATAAAATCATTCTTGACAGCATTGAAAAAGGAAAAATCAAAGCTATCATTGCACGTTCTGCTGACTTTTTTGGGAGTGTGAAAGACAAAAGTTTGCTAATGAATATGGTGTATGACAACTTAGCAAAAGGGAAAAAAGCACAGTGGTTTTGCAAAACAAATGTTATTCATAGCACAAGTTATGCGCCTGATTTAGGCAAAGGAACGGCAATGCTTGGAAATACAGAAGCTGCTTACAATCAAATCTGGAACTTGCCAACTGACCCTCAAAAAATTACAGGACAAGAATGGATTAACTTATTTGCTGCTGAAATGCAAGGTAGCAACAAAGCTCAAGTATTACCTGGTTGGGGAATCAAGGCAATTGGTCTTTTCGTTCCAATTTTAAAAGAAATGTACGAAATGCGTTACCAATATGACCGCGATTATTATTTCGACAGTTCCAAATTCAACACGTATTTTAATTATACGCCAACAACAAATGCAGATGCAGTAAAGCAAGTTGTGGCTGAATTGAAATAGAATACCAGTTAATAAAGTTACAAAAGAGACAGGAGTTTTTTATTTGATTTCGCCTTACGAATAATACCGAAGATGACATATAATGTCGTATTATAATTCAAATGAATATCATGTTGGCATTATACCAAACAGAATTTATGTACGACAGTTTTTGTGGAATTTGGTATAACTTGTTCTAATTATCTTTTAATTGGAAAACACAAGAAATACTTCTCTACAGGTTGCGCCAATGCTGAAATGTTCAAATTATCTGAAGCCTTGGTCAAATCCATGATTTCACCATTTTTCATCAACATATTGATATTTTGCTTGTCTTGATTGTACGCTTTATTGGTGAGCACATCTGAGTAAACAAAATAATCTACCTCATCTCCTTGTAAATCAAACAACGAGCGAGCAAATTCTTTTTCCATCTCAATGCGCGCTTCCGTAAATGGCTCTTTTGAAATTCAATTTGAATAAATTTCTGTTCACGATTGACTGAGACAAAATCGCTAGAATTTTATCTGAATCATTTTGCCATTCTTTGATTGCACCCAAAATATCGTAATCGTCTAATTGTGCAAAATAATCTAAGACTTTTGGATTTTCTTCAAAGTCAAGCTGTGTGACATCGTTTTCTAAAAAATATTTCAACGCTGAACTTGCGAATACTGAATGTCCGCTTTTTGTCAATTGTTTGGCTCTTCTCAAGGCGTGAATCAACATATTCTCAGCTACTACAACTGTTTTATGCAGATAAACTTGCCAATACATCAATCTTCGAGCAACGATGAATTTCTCGATGGAATAGATTCCTTTTTCCTCCAAAACCAAATTTCCTTCGTGCACATTAATCATTTCAATCAAACGATCGGAACCAATAATTCCTTCGCTGACACCTGAATAAAAACTGTCGCGGTTCAAATAATCCAAGCGATCCATGTCTAATTGACTGGAAACCAATTGATGTAAAAATGGCTTCGAATAGGTATTGTTAAAAATCAAAAGCGCGCGACTTAAATCGTCGCCAAATTCTTCACTAATGCGCTCAATGAAATATCCTGAGATTTTTTCGTGACTGACACCACAAACGATATCGTATTCCAACGCATGACTGAAAGGGCCATGACCAATATCGTGCAACAAAATCGCTAAATAAACGGCGCGCTCTTCATCGGGAGTAATCTCGTGACCTTTGCGTCGAATCGAAGAAACAGCTTGGGTCATCAAGTGCATTGCACCTAAAACATG
>RFNX01000123.1 GCA_009926905.1 Flavobacteriales bacterium | reverse complement strand
ACGCGAAAAGAAATTTGGTTGACGCACCATTTGCGCACTCAATGAAAAGCACGAAAAAATTACGAAAACGTATGTTAAGATTTTTTTCAACTTGAGTGAATAACGATTGATTGACTAAATTATTACAAATTTGATGAAATTGTTATAATTACATATCTCCACCTTCAGCACCTGGCATTCTGTTTTTGTTTGACATTTCTAGTTTGCCAAATTTGTAAGTGGCCGTTAAATAAAATCTTCTTGTCAACCATTTGAATTCTGATTCTTGGTAAACATTAGATCGGTCAACTTGCATATAAAATCCTTGTTTGTTGAAAATATCTGAAACCCTCGCACCAACAGCCCATTTTCCTTCTTTGAATTTCTTTTCAAAAGCCAAATCAATTGGACCTTGACGTTGCGCAATACCTTGAACTGTCACACGACGACCGTTATAAGTTACGCTCAATTGAACAGTTGCTGTTTTTTTCCAAAACTCAAATGACGTATTGTATTTGAAATTGACATTTGCACCCTGTCTGTTCGGTAAATCAGTCAAATTAGTAATGTACCAAATGTAATTACTATTCACAGAAAATGTATTTCGCCAAGAGCTTGTAGGCTTGTAAACAACAACGATTTCATTGCCTAAATTGTGTGTTTCACTTATGTTTTTGAACGTTACAGCACTTGTATTATTCTCATAAAACTCTTTGAAACGCGTTATAACTCCTTTGTTATGACGGTAATATGCGCTTACAGAAAGTGTAATTTTCTTCACTTCCAAAGAATATGCCAAGTCATAAGAATCAATGAATTCTGGTTTCAAATAGGGATTTCCTCTTCTTAAATTGAATGGATCCGAATAGCTTGTAAAAGGATTCAAATCTGCAGCCGCCGCTCTTGTGATTCGTTTACTGTAACTCAAACTGATTTCAGATTTCGGTGTAAACGCATAACGAATGTGAGCCGAAGGAAAAAAGTTAAAGTAATCGTTGACTATACGAATGGAATCGGAAACAAGTTCTGGAATTTGGTATGCTTGCTCTAAACGAATCCCTCCTTGGTATTTAAATTTACCCAATTGCTGTCCGAAAATTCCATAAATACTGTAAATCTGTTCGTTGTAATTGTATTTAAAATTTGCCAAAGTATCTGCTAGGAATTGATTCTCAATGTTGTCAAAGGTTTCCGAAAACGTATTTACGGATTGTTGTCTTATAATCGCCTTGCCTCCTGTTTCCATTCGCGCATTGATTTTTGGCATCAAATACGTGAAATCCAATTGAGCTGTGGTAATGTTATTGGTTTCTTTATTGAATAATTGTTGGCGGACATCGCTTATAACACCAAGAGTTGTGTCTTGCGCGTTGAAATAATTATTCTGATAATAACCTTGAATACGCTCTGTACCAAGCGATTGACCAAAGTCGAAAACCAAATTCCCACGATCTTCTTTCAAATCCAATTTATAATTTAAGTTTAAATCGTAGTTATGTTGTTGCGAAGGATCATACGAAATTCGGTCCCATCGGGAGGTCAAAGAATCATTTCCATCTAAAATACGATTGTGTAAATCTCCCGTTCTGTCGCGTCTTCCTATATTACCTGTAACTGAAAAACTCAAGGTATTTCTCGCTTTCAAGTAAAAATCTGAACCAACTCGAAATGTCTGTCCAGAGTTCAAATCCGTTCCTGTTCGATCTTGATCAACGATTTGCGTTCCATTACTAAATGTTTGTTTGATGTAAGAAACGTTATTTCTATAACCATCTAAATAACGTACATTGTATGTTCCGTAAACATTGAACCAAGCATTGCGGTAACTCAAGGAAGCATTTGCATCAGCAACGTTCCCACCTTTCAAATTTCCTGAACCTAGACTAGTTGAAATTGCACCATTGAAACCTTTTAATTTGTTCTTTTTTAATACGATATTGATGATTCCTGAAGTGCCATCTGGATCGTATTTCGCTGAAGGATTCGTCACAATTT
>RFNX01000529.1 GCA_009926905.1 Flavobacteriales bacterium | reverse complement strand
GAAATTATATATTCATTTTTTAGATTTTTAGTTTTCAACAACGACCAGTTTTGGCGATTAAAAGACTTGATTTTATAATCCAATTTTTTCACAGCTATGTTCTTAATATTCGACACCGAAACCACTGGACTTCCAAAGAATTTCAATGCACCAATAACCGATACAGACAATTGGCCGCGTGTCGTTCAGTTGGCTTGGCAGCTACATGATGAACTTGGAAGTGTCATCGAACATCAGGATTTTTTGATCAAACCAAATGGCTTTAATATTCCAATTGAAGCAGAAGGTGTGCATGGAATCTCCACTGAATTAGCGCAATTAGGAGGAGAAGAATTAGAAGATGTGCTTTTCCTTTTCAAAAAAGTGCTTCAAAAAGCAACGTTTATTGTTGGTCATAATTTAAAATTCGACGTTAATGTTCTAGGATGTGAATTTGTTAGAGTAGGAGAAGAAACGCCGCTAACTCTGCCTGTTTTAGATACCTGTACAGAAGAATCTGCGAAATTGGTTGCCTTAATCGACTTCTTTACAAATGGTGACAACGGCAGAAACAAAACTGATAAATACGATAAACCCATTCTCGTAAATGGTCAACCTGAAATTGAAAGTCAGTTTTTTAAAAGTTATCCTGCGCCAAAAGCAATTTTAGATTTAAGAACAAATTACCAAAATTGGGGACAAGTTTCGTTTGAGAATCGTTTGGAGATTTATCAAGAAATGCGCAAACAAAAATTCCCAACTTTAGGTGAGTTACACAGCTCATTATTCAATGAAACCTTTGCAGAGGCACACAATGCAACGGCCGACGTAGAGGCAACGACTCGCTGTTTTCTGGAATTGATTCGAAAAGAGCATTATACGCTTAAAGAATTGATGCAAGAAGCTGGATTTTTTGAAGCTTTCAAACGAAATAATCCTGAATTAATTCAAACAATTGGCTTAACGCACACCAATCTCAAAGAGGAAAGCAAGAAAATACGAGAGGCGCAAAAACCACAAGAAAAACAAATCAATGTTGTATCTGATGAACAATTAGTTGGATTAAAGAATCTTTCTTTTGGCCACCTTCATAATCATTCTCAGTATTCAATTTTACAATCAACTTCTGAAGTAAAAGAACTAATTAATGCCGCTTCGAAACATGGAATGGAAGCAGTAGCCTTAACCGATACTGGAAATATGATGGCCGCCTTTCATTTCGAAAAGGCTGCAAGTGCCTATAATTCAAGCTTAAAAAAAGAACGCGCTGAAGCAGAGGAAAAAGGAGAAGTTTTTAAAAAAAAGGAATTGTTGCCAATCATCGGTTGCGAATTTAATGTTTGTAAAAATCTAAACGATAAAACTCAAAAAGATAACGGTTATCAAATCGTAATTCTTGCGAAGAACAAAGCGGGATATCAAAACTTAATCAAATTAGCCTCAATTGCTTATACGAAAGGAATGTATTACGTTCCTAGAATTGATAAACAAGCAATCGAGACTTACAAAAATGATTTAATTGTGCTTTCAGGAAATCTCTATGGCGAAATTCCAAATTTGATAATGAACGTCGGTGAGACCCAAGCAGAAGAAGCACTTTTGTGGTGGAAAGAGCAATTTGGAGAAGATTTTTACATCGAATTGAGCCGCCACAATTTAGATGTTGAAGATCGAGTGAATGCTACTTTGGTAAATTTGGCGCGCAAACACAACGTAAAAATTGTAGCAACAAATAATACTTTTTACATCAATCGTTCAGATGCCGAAGCGCACGATGTTTTACTTTGTGTTAAGGACAACGAACTGGTTGAAACACAAAAGGGTAGAGGACGTGGTTTTCGTTTTGGATTGGAAAATGATGAATATTATTTCAAGTCAAAAGACGAGATGATTTCATTGTTCACAGATTTGCCAGAAGCTATTGAAAATGTGGCTGAAATTATTGGTAAATGTGAGCATTATGCTTTAGCAAGAAATGTATTATTGCCTGCGTTCGATATTCCTTCTGAATTTACAGATCCACAAGATGAAATTGATGGCGGTAAACGCGGTGAAAACAATTACTTACGTCATTTGACTTATGATGGGGCAAAAAAACGTTACCCAGAATTAACGGATGAAATTAAAGATAGAATTGATTTTGAGTTGGCAACAGTTGAAAAAACGGGTTATCCTGGATACTTTTTGATTGTTCAAGATTTTTGTCAAGCAGCTAGAGATATGGGCGTTTCCGTTGGTCCCGGTCGAGGTTCAGCAGCTGGTTCAGTTGTTGCGTATTGTACTGGAATCACAAACGTTGACCCAATCAAATACGATTTACTATTTGAGCGTTTCTTGAATCCAGATCGTATTTCAATGCCTGACATCGATATTGACTTTGACGATGAAGGTCGTGGTCGAGTGATTGATTATGTAATCGATAAATACGGTGCAAATCAAGTGGCGCAAATCATTACCTATGGAACTATGGCCGCAAAATCAGCTGTTCGTGATGCTTCTCGTGTAATGAATTTGTCATTGCCTGAAGCAGATAGATTGGCAAAATTGATTCCTGATATTTCTCTGAAAAAACTATTTGGCTTCAAGGAAGAAGAATTGGTCGATGAACTGCGAAATCAAGATGAGGTTGCCAACGCCCGAGAATTAAGAAGAATTGCGGAAGGAAATGATCTGCAAGGTCAGGTTTTAAGACGTGCAAGAGAAATTGAAGGCTCTGTTCGAAATACAGGAATCCATGCTTGTGGAGTTATAATCACGCCGGATGATTTGACCAATTTTGTTCCTGTTGCTACAGCAAAAGATTCAGATATGGTTTGTACGCAATACGATAACTCCGTTGCGGAATCAGCTGGTTTGTTGAAAATGGACTTCCTTGGTTTGAAAACCTTGACTTTAATCAAAGAAGCTGTTAAGTACGTCAAAGCAACTAAAGGAATCGACTTGGATCCTGATAATTTTCCTATCGAAGACGAAAAAACGTATGAACTTTTTCAGCGAGGCGACACCGTTGGTATTTTCCAATACGAGTCACCGGGTATGCAAAAATATTTGAAAGACCTTAAGCCAACAAAATTTGCCGATTTAATTGCAATGAATGCTTTATATCGACCTGGTCCAATTGAATACATTCCTTCATTTATCAAACGAAAACACGGTGAAGAAGAAATTGTTTACGATTTGGCGGATTGCGAAGATAACTTGAAAGAAACCTACGGAATTACTGTTTACCAAGAGCAAGTTATGTTGCTTTCGCAGCGATTGAGTGATTTTACAAAAGGTGATGCAGATACCTTGCGTAAAGCGATGGGTAAAAAAGACCGCCCAACCTTGGATAAAATGAAACCGATTTTCTTGGAACGTGGTCAAGCAAAAGGACACGATGTTACGAAATTGGAAAAAATCTGGAAAGACTGGGAGGCATTTGCATCGTATGCTTTTAATAAGTCGCATTCAACATGTTATGCGTGGGTTGCTTACCAAACAGCTTATTTAAAAGCAAATTTCCCTGCTGAATACATGGCGTCTGTTTTGAGTAATAACATGAACGATATCAAGCAAGTTTCGTTCTTTATGGAAGAGTGTAAGCGTATGGGAGTTCCTGTTTTAGGACCTGACATTAATGAGTCAAATTACGCATTTACAGTAAATAAAGAAGGTGCGATTCGCTTTGGATTAGGAGCCATAAAAGGTTTGGGAAGTGCGCCGATTGATGCTATCGTAACTGAACGCCAAATCGCTCCTTTTCAATCAATTTTTGACTTGACAAAACGTGTGAATCTTAGGATTTGTAACAAACGCGCATTCGAAAGTTTGGCTTATGCAGGCGGCTTTGATTCCTTTGAAAATGTGCATCGAGCACAATATTTCGCAGCCGATTCAAGTGGGAAAACATTTTTGGAGAACGCAGTGAAATATGGCGCAAGCTTTCAAGAATCACAATCTTCTGCACAAGCGTCCATGTTCGGAGAATCGACGGGAACTGCTATGCCTGAACCAACAGTTCCAAAATGCGACGAATGGCCAAGTATTTATAAATTGAATCGCGAAAAAGAGGTCGTAGGAATTTTTATTTCTGGACATCCATTAGACGATTTTAAATTGGAAATCGAATCGTTTTGCAAAGGAACTGTTTCCATGTTGCATGAACTACCCAATCATTTAGGGAAAGACCTTTCAATTGCAGTTGTAGTTTCACAAAGTGAACATAGATTGACAAAAAAGGGTGATCCGTTTTGTACGATTACAATAGAAGATTACAATGATTCCCATAGACTTAACATATTTAATGAAAACTATTTGCGGTTCAAACATTTCGCTGAACCGGGCGCTTTTTTAGTTTTGAAAGGTAGGATTGATGTACCACGTAATCGAAAAGAGCCAGAATTTGTTTTGAATGCCGTCGAACTTTTGCACGAATTACGAGACAAACGAACGAAAAGCATTCGATTGAAAATTTCAACAAAAAACTTAGACCATTTATTGATAGATAAGTTGAATGAATTGTTTACTTCGAATATTGGAAATTGTCAAATTAACTTTATTGTTTATGATCCAACTGAAGGAACGGAAGTTGAAATGCCTTCGCGGACTGTGAAAGTGAATCCAAGTAATGATTTACTTAAAGAATTGTCTAAATTAGACTTAGAATTTAATTTGAATTGATGCATGAAGTTTGTTCTGTTTTTATTTTTTTTATTTTTCTGCTCTTGCTTCATTGCTTCTACAAATGAAGAACAACAGTTGATTGAGAATTATAAAACATCAAAATCGACTTCGAAGCGCATTTATCATTTAGAGCAGTTGAATAACTTTTATTCGACACATGATTTAAAAAAATGGGACGAAGGTATTGAACAATTAAAGTTAGAACTGAAAAAAACAACCACTTTAGAAATAAAAAATCGCATTCATTTTTTGCTAGCAGAACATGAACTAAAACATAGAAATATAGGATTTTATAAGCAACATTTGAATTATTTAAAGAACGCAAATTTTAACTTAGATTTTGAAACCAATCATCGCTATAATTTACTTCAAATTGAAAATTATATTCTCCAAAGGAACTATGAATTAGCTAAATCGAAGGCATTTAAGGATTTAAAACTAGTTGAAAATCTGCGCAAAAACAGGTTTACTTCAGAAACTTACGCTCTATTAATACGGATTTATGCCAATCAAAATAAAAAGGATTCTACATTTATTTGTGTTAACAAATGCATCAATTATGCAAAACGCTCCGATTTAAAGCAAACCTTATTGGAAGCTCTCAATAAGAATGCTTTTGCTTTCGCATTTTTTGAAAATTATGAAGGTGCTGTTAACAAACAACTGCAGTTGTTGCATTTGGCGGAAGAAGATAAAAATCTTTATTATCAAGCACTTGCATTTCGAGAAATAGCAAACTATTCGCTATTAGTTGGTAATTACGATGTGGCGTTTATTTATTTGAAAAGTTCAATTAATCTTTCTGTAAGATTAAAAGATGAACGAAGTTTAGCATGCTGTAAACTTCTTAGCGCAAGAATTAATTTTGAAACAAAAAACTACAATCAGTCCATTGAAGAGATAAAAAAAGCAGAGCGATTTTTTAAATTTTTTAGCGACCAATCTAATTTGGGAAAATGTGCACATTTAAGTGCGTTAATTTTTAGTCAAAAAAAGCAATTCATTCAGGCTTTAAATTATTTTCAGAAAGCACTAAAATACTTTGAAAATTCTGGAGATTTTCTACTTACATTGGAAGTAAATAAGGATTTAGGAGCACTTTATTTACAAAGAAATGATTTGAAATTGGCTGAATTTTATTTGAATAAAACACTTCATGGAATTGAAAACCAGCAAGTAAATGAAATAAAGTATTTGTCAACTTATAAGTTATTGAGTACGCTTTATATAAGAAAAAATCAAGCCAAAAAAGCCTTAGAATTTGAGTTGAGATATTCTGAAATCTTAGAACAGAATTCAACTTTAAAAGCTTCAGCAGCAGTTGAAAGAATGACCGAGCAAAATCTTCGAGAAAAGCGTGAACGTGTTATTTTATATCAAAAAGAAGCCATAAAGCAGCAGCAGCAAGAACAAATGATTTTTAATTTGAAGCGCGATCGACAACTTTATATCATCATAATTTTTGCCGTTTTGGTAATTTTTGGTTTCATTTTCAATATGTTAAGGTCGCGCCAACTAGAGTTAAAACAAAAGCAGCGTGAAATGGAATTGTCTCAATCATTGTTGCGTTCACAAATGAACCCACATTTTATTTTCAACGCAATGTCCGTGATTCAGAGTTATATTTATTCGAATGAACCAGAAAAATCATCACAGTTTTTGGTTAACTTTTCACGTTTAATGCGTTTGATTTTAGAGAATTCGCCAAAAGAATTCATTGATATGGAGCTCGAAGCAGAAATTCTTGAAAAGTACTTACAAGCACAAAAAATGCGTTTTGAAAATAGATTCAATTATTCCTTAGAAATCGATGATGCGTTAATTTCTAGTAATGCGATGGTTCCACCAATGATAACGCAACCTTTTGTGGAAAATGCAATCGAACATGGACAATTGCATACTTTGGTAGATGGTAAAATAAGCATTAAATTTACAGCGTTCAACGGAATGATGAAAATTGAAATCGCGGATAACGGTGTTGGTAGAAAAGGTGCGAAGAAAACGAAAAAAGCGAAATCACACAAAAGTATGGCAATAAATATAACCAAAGAACGAATCGATATCATTAACTTAAAATTCAGCACAAAAGGAAGCGTTGAAATAGAGGATTTTGATAAAGAAAAAGAGACTGGCACGATTGTTACGATACTTCTTCCTTTGCATAACGAAAACATTTAACTGAAAAAGAAATGAAAAAAATTCTGGTTATTGACGATGAAAAACCAACTAGGGAATTTATCAAACGTTTGATTGATTCGTTTCAATTTCACGTGGAAGTTTTCACAGATGGTCACGATGTTGAATCTGGCATTGATGCAATTAATCACATTCAGCCTGATTTAGTTATTCTCGATATTCAAATGCCCGACGGCACTGGTTTTGATGTGTTGAAATCGCTCACAATCAAAAATTTTGAAGTTATTTTTATAACTGCTTTTCAGCAATTTGCCATTCAAGCAATTAAGTTTAGTGCTTTGGATTATATCTTAAAACCAATCGATTCTGAAGAGTTGAAAACGTCAATTTCAAGAGCACTTTCGACAATAAATAAAAAAGTGGATGAACAACAGCTTTTAGCCTTGCAACAAAATATGATTCCTAATGCGAAACGTAAATTGGTTTTAAAAACGCAAGAAAGCATTCACATCGTTGAAATTGAAGACATTATTCGTTGTGAAGCGGATAAAAACTACACCTTTT
>RFNX01000226.1 GCA_009926905.1 Flavobacteriales bacterium | reverse complement strand
GAGAATTTTGATTGAAATTTACTGTTCCATTCTGTGAAACAAACGTGTTTGAATTCCTTGATTCTTCAAGAACAGATGGATTTTCAAAAGTAGCGTTATCAGTATTTGAAGTTGATTTTTGTTCTGAATTTGTTTCAGTTGAATTTATATTGGTTTTTGAGTCAGTTACAACATTTTTAGTTGAAACAGTATTTTGCGTATTAATTACACTCCAAATTCCAAAAAGTAAAAGCAACATTGCTGCAACTCCTCCAAAAATAAATGGCAGCATGCGTCTTTTTTTAAATGCTTTTTCTTTTTCAGTATAGATTAATTTTTCAGTTGAAACGGTCGCTAATTGCCAAGCATCTAAATCAACTTCTAAATCGGGATTATTTAGGATGTAATTTTCCAGTAATGTTTCTTGCTCCGGAGAAAGATTTCCTTCGGTATAGTCAAACATCCAGCGATCGATATTGTTTCTGTTTGGAAATTTCATGCGAGTTCGTTCAATCCTTTTAACTGCTTTTTAATTTTCATACGAGCTCTAAATAGATATACTTTTACTTGAGATGGCGAAATGTTTAAGATTTCACCGATTTCTTCGTAAGCATATCCTTCTAAGTCTCGCAACAGGATGATACTCTTTTGAACTGGAGGTAAAATGCTAACAATGTGGTCAATCACTTGTTTCGATTCAAAAACAAACGAGGTACTTTCATGTCTTTCAGGCATTTTTTCATTTACAAATGCAGTTGTACGTGAACGCTTGTGAATGAGATTAATCATTGCATTGTGCGCACAAGTAAACAACCAAGATTTTGCTTTCTCCACTTCAACTTTCTCCCTGTTTAACCAAAGTTTTTCTAAAACGTCTTGCACAACATCCTTTGCTTCTTCCTTG
The DNA here is from genome assembly GCA_009926905.1 of Flavobacteriales bacterium. Lineage (GTDB taxonomy): Bacteria > Bacteroidota > Bacteroidia > Flavobacteriales_D > Crocinitomicaceae > UBA952. The sequence goes on along the minus strand of RFNX01000226.1, from coordinate 12,322 downwards.
TCTTTTAGGAAGTTAGCTGAAAATCTAAACAACGAATCGCTTATGTTTTCTACAGTTGTATTGTACTCTTTACGGTTCAAATTAAGCCTTGGTTTGCAGTTAAAACAAATTGAATACTCTTAAAGTTACAGGTAGTGTAATTTTTTTATCAAAATTAATATTATATTAAAATTAATAACCATAAAATGAATAAATAGAATGTTTTGTTGATAATTTTCCTTTATTTCTTTCTGAATCAACATTCTTTTAAACAATCTCCATACTTCTTATTTGAAAATTAATACTTTTTACAGCTTTTTCATTTTTAAAAAAATGCCATTTGTGGATGAAAAATAAATGTATTTAGCATCACTCGTTATTGCAAAACAATTGTTGAATGAAATGCTTTTCCAATTCATTCCATTGTCCAATGAAAAATCAATTCCTGAAGTGCCGCATGCATAATAAACGACATCAGAATAATAAATGCAAGATCTATATCCATTTGGTGGAATGATTGCCTCCGTCCAAGTTTTTCCTCCGTCATTGGTGTGAAAGCAAGTTCTTTTTTTTTCTTTCGATTGTGTGTAATCACCACCAACTACAACCGCATTTTTTGAATCTTTAAATGAGATTGAAAAGGCACCAGCACCATCTTTTTGAGTAAATGGAATTTCAGAAATCTCCCAGGTTTTTCCTAAATCCTTACTTCTGAAAAAACGAGTACGTGTTCCACCACTTACAAAAATTAGTTCACCATTTAAAACCTGAATTGTGGAACCACTTGCAGCAAAACCTGCTTCACCTTCCAATGCTTTCAATTCACTTTCGCAAATTTTCCAATTAGAACCTTCGTCTGTAGAATAAAAAAGAGAAAAATTCCCGTCAATTGGATCTCCCATTAAGAATCCAAGTTTACCTTCAAAAGCAATTCCGTCAAGAAAAACATCCTTGCCAGATTTTTGAATTTTAATTTTTGAATTCTGTTTTGTTTTACGATTGTGAACTAATAAATTTCCAATTTCGCCACTTTGAATCGCAATTATCTTGTTTTTCAAAATTGCAATGTCTCTTAATTCAGGTAAGGTGTCGTTAGCGTTCAAAGATTCAGTTTCGCCATTTTTTAAACTATAGGAAAGCAATTCGCCGTTATTGTTTGCAAAAAACAAGTGTTTGTTTTCGTAACAGAATCCTCGTGAATGTAACTTTTTAGTTGAATAGATCAAAGTGTCTATTTTTTGACTAAAAATGGAACCTACTGTTATAAAAAACAGAGTTGTTATACTCCAATTAAGTGCGAAATTTGCTTTCAAATCGTTTTTTTTGATGAATTTTTAGCTCTGTTAAATCTTGCGGAATTTCACGCTTCCATCGCTTGTGAGACCACAGCCAATACGCAGGATTTTGAATGATTTCATGCTCTAATAAAGTAGTATGAATTTCAGTTATTTCTCCCCATTTCAATGATTTAGGTTCTTCTGTTAAAAGTTTTAATTCAAGTTCATAATAACCTCGTCTTATTTTTCGAACAATGAAGAATACAACTGCAAAGTCAAACTCATTTGCCATAAATTCTGTTCCAAATAACACTGCTGTTTGTTGATTTAAGAAATTCATCCAATAACTTTTCGTAGAATGCGCTGGAGATTGATCACCTAAGGTTAAAACGGCGTAAGGTTTCTTTTTGAAGGTTTGAAATTTGACTTTATAATTACTTGAACTCACTACTTTCATGCCAAATCGTTCTCTTCGCTGTGTTACTTTATCGTTCCAAAATTTATTAGAAAGAGGCATTCCAATTCCAAAAGCTTGGTGTTTGAAAAGAAAATTTTGAGCACTGATAAGCCATTCCCAATTATTATAGTGACCTGAAACTAGAATTACATTGCGTTTCTGTGAATACAATTGTTCCATTAACTCTGGATTCTTCACTATCAGTCTTTTGCGCAGTTGCTTTTCGGAAATACTTAAATTCTTGATTCCTTCTACAAGTGTGTCAGTAAAATGACGGTAAAACTTCTTTATCAATGTATTCACTTCGTTATCAACATATTGCGGAAATGAATTTCGGATATTTTGTTCAATTACTTTTTTTCGATAAGGAAAAATATAGATAAAAATAAACGAGAGAAAGTTGCTAAATAAATAAAGTACTGCTAATGGCAAGTAGGACAGCGGCATAACAAATACATAAAATGCAATTCTCGACATTAATGATTGTATTTTTCGTTCCACAATTTCGTAATTGTACTAGCAATCTCTTGTTCTTTCGGGCTACTTCCAGCTTGAAAAAAGTTCATTCCAGCAATTTCTTCAGGCAAAAATTCTTGAACAGCAAAATTTCCCGGATAATTATGACTATAAAGATAACCCTCACCATAACCAAGTGATTTCATAAGTGCTGTAGGAGCGTTTCGTAAGGGGAGAGGTACACCTAAATTTCCAGTTTCCTTAACGATTGCTTGTGCTTGATTAATAGCCATATATGCTGCATTTCCTTTCGGAGAAGAAGCTAAATAAATGACGCATTGTGCTAAAATAATGCGTGCTTCAGGCCAGCCAACAGTATCCACTGCTTGAAAACAAGAATTTGCCATTAAAAGTGCATTCGGATTTGCCAAACCGATATCTTCGGAAGCTGAAATAATCAAACGTCTTGCTATAAATTTAGGATCTTCGCCACCTTCAACCATTCGAGCCAACCAATATATCGCTGCATTTGGATCACTGCCACGAATTGATTTAATAAAAGCAGAAATTATATCGTAATGTTGTTCTCCATCTTTGTCGTAGCGAGATAGACTTTGCTGTGCATTTTTTAAGACGATATCGTCTGTGATTTCAATTTTATTTTGCCCTTGAAAAGTACCAATTATGATTTCAAAAACATTTAATAATTTACGTGCATCACCACTTGAAATGGTTAATAAAGTATTGGTTTCAAGAAGTTTAATGTCTTTCTTTGAAAGTATTACATCTTGTTTAATCGCTCGATCTAATAAATGTAATAAATCTTCTTTTGTATGTTCTTTTAAAGTATAAACTTGACAACGAGAAAGTAATGCTGAAATCACTTCAAACGATGGGTTTTCTGTAGTAGCACCAATCAAAGTAATCGTTCCTTTTTCAACTGCGCCTAACAAAGAATCTTGTTGTGCTTTCGAAAATCGGTGTATTTCATCAATAAAAAGAATCGTTCCTTTTTGCTGAAACATTCCTGCATTTTCTACTTTTTGAATCACTTCGCGCACATCTTTAACACCTGATGAAATAGCAGATAATGTATGAATCGGTCGATTTAAGTCTTTGGCAATCAATTGTGCAAGTGTTGTTTTACCAACTCCAGGTGGTCCCCAAAAAATCATGGAAGGAATCATTCCAGCATCTAAAGCGCGACGCAAGGATGCATTTTTTGCTAGTAAATGTTGTTGTCCAATGTACTCGTCTAAAGACTTTGGACGCATTCTTTCAGCTAGTGGAGAGGACTGATTCATATTATAAAGATACTAATTTAAAAAGTTTATTATCCTTTACTTTCCTTAATTGAATTTATGAAGAACCTAAAAAAATCTATTAAAACTAAATTTCAGTACTTTTATACCACTTAATAGCGCCATGAATCTTACAAAAGTTGATTTCCAAGTTTCAAGAAATGATAAAGAAAGATTAAAAGGTCACAGGTCTTTTGTGATATGGCTTACAGGTTTATCCGGTTCTGGAAAATCAACCATTGCAAATGCTTTAGAGGTCGAACTGTTTAAAAAACAAATACATACTTTTTGCTTGGATGGAGACAGTACACGATTAGGAATCAATAAAGATTTAGGATTTTCTTCAGCAGATAGAACTGAAAACATTCGTCGAGTGGCAGAAATGGCGAAATTGTTTTTAGAATCAGGTACAGTTGTAATAACCTCATTCATCTCACCTTTGATTTCAGACCGTGAGATGGCAAAAAACATCATTGGAAAAGTAGATTTTATTGAAGTTTTTATTAATTGTCCGTTGGAAGTTTGTGAATATCGCGATGTGAAAGGTCTTTATGCTAAAGCAAGAAAAGGTGAAATTAAAGATTTTACAGGAATTGACAGTCCTTTTGAAGCGCCTTTAGAATCTGATATTGAACTATTTACAAATGAATATACAATTGAAAATTGTGTAACTATTCTTCTTGAAAAAATAAAAAACATTTTGAAATTGTCTGAAGAATAATTTATTTGCAATTAATTTTCCATCTCCGTTATTTCTTTCAATTTTAGTAGTGCCTTCGGGAAAGTTTCTTCCATATATGGTATGTATTTTTCAAGAGTATCAACAAAAACTTTTAAAAGTGTACCGTTTTCATATTCAGTTAATTCATAACTTTCAATTGCATTTTCCCAATTTGCAATTTCCTTTTCTTTAAAATCGATAATATCACCCAAATGTTTGAAAGCAAGAAATTTATTTACATCTATCTTTTCCAAAACACTAAACATTCCATGTCCTTCAGGGGTAAGTAAACGTATGCGATTGCCTTCTTTAAATTCGGAAGTTTCGTAGTAGCTTCCAGGGCAAAAAACTGAAGTCCAACTTTGATAATTCTCAAGTTCCCATAAATATTTCCATACTAGAGTTGGAGCTGCGTTTATTTGAATTTCAAATTGTAATGTCTTCATTTTGCCAATTGTTTATGAGAGCCATCGCATCCAGGCATCCTTTTTGAAAGCCCACAAACGCAATCGTTTATTCCTTTTTTGTTTAAAATTCGTTCAGTGTAACTATCGATTCGATTGAGCCGCGTAGTAGATTGTTTAGCTGCTTCAAAAAACATATTGTATGCACGCTGACGACCAAGTGTAAGTGATTCAAATGCTTTCTTTAGATTTGGATTTTCTTCAAATCGTTGTAATAATTCTGAAATTACTTGTTCAGTTGATGTGTCTCGAGGCGCAATTTTCAAACCTGCTTTTTCAACTTCAATTGCCTCAAAAACATAGGCTTTGATAATTGACTCATTTTCTATGATTTCCTGCAATGAATGAAATCGAAGAACGCGACCTCCTTGTGTGTTTTCGCCAGCCTTTTGTAATAATTTTTCAGTATCAGACAACAACGATCCTTTAATAAAACTAACTATACAACTTTCCTTAAAATTACCAAGAATAATAACATTCGATTTATTAAACATGTAGCAAGGCTGCCCCCATTTTAAGGTTTCAATTAATTGACAATCAAGCATCATGTTGCGAAGGGCGCTTAATTCAGCCTTCCATTTATCGGTTTTTTCAAGAAACGCATCGACACTAGGATTCATAAAAAGTTCTTGTAAAATTGGAAATAATTATAATTTCAAGAGGTAGTTCGCAACATAGTCTGCGATTCCTTCTTCCAGGGTGTGAAACGGTTTTTTGTAACCTGAATCAATCATTTTTTGCATATTCGCTTCAGTAAAATACTGGTATTTGTCGCGAATATCAATTGGAGTATCTATGAAATCGATTTTTGGTTCCAAATCCAATGCTTTGAAAGTCAACGAAGCTAAATCTAAGAACGTTCGTGCTTTTCCTGAACCGAGATTGTAGATTCCAGAACTTGGTTTTTCAAGCATCAAATATTCACAAACACTTGCAACGTCTTTTACATAAACAAAATCGCGTAATTGCCCTCCATCAGTATAATTTGGATTGTGTGAACGGAACAATTTCATTTGTCCATTAAGTTGAATTTGCTTGAAAGTATGGAAAATCACACTCGCCATTCGTCCTTTGTGGTATTCATTTGGACCATAAACATTGAAAAATTTCAATCCTGCCCAAAATGGTGGAGTAGAATGCTGTTTTAAAACCCAAATATCAAAATCATTCTTCGACTCTCCATAAGGATTGAGTGGTTTCAAATTTGGAATAATTGCATGATCATCATTGTAGCCAAATTCTCCTAAACCATAAGTTGCTGCTGAGCTTGCATAAACAAGTGGAATTTGTTTTTCGGTACAGATTTCCCAAATTTTCTGAGAATAATGAAGGTTCAATTCGTTAAAAATTTCAACACTCATCTCAGTTGTATCTGTTCGTGCACCAAGATGAAAAACGATATCAATTTTATTTGTTGTAGATGTAAGCCAATTTGGAAATTCTAAACGATCTATTTTTTCCACATATTTTTTATCAGCTGTGTTTGCTTCTTTATCCGCTCTAGTAAAATCATCTACCAATATCAAATCAGTGAATCCCAATGAATTTAGATGACCCACAAGATAACTTGCAATAAATCCAGCGGCTCCAGTTACAACGACCATAAATGGATACTTAGAATAAACCGTTAATTTCGGCGTCGATTGAATTGATGATTTTACCTAAATCTTCTTGATTTTCAGGAAAACGATTGTTGTCGATGTCTATGATTAGTAACTTTCCTTTGTCGTACGTTGAAATCCATGCTTCATAGCGCTCATTCAATCTCTTCAGATAATCCAAACGGATGCTTTCTTCGTATTCACGGCCTCTTTGCTGAATTTGATTTACCAAAGTAGGTACACTTGCACGTAAATAAATCAATAAATCCGGAGCAGAAACAAACGAATCCATCAAGTTGAAAAGCGAAAAATAGTTTTCAAAATCACGAGTCGTCATCAAACCCATTGAATGTAAGTTTGGAGCAAAAATAAACGCATCTTCGTAAATTGTACGATCCTGAATAACAGTATGTTTAGTTTCTCTTATCTCTTGTATTTGTGTAAATCGACTATTCAAATAATAAATCTGTAAGTTGAACGACCAACGTTGCATATCGTGGTAAAAATCATTTAAGTATGGATTTTGATCTACATCTTCAAAATGCGTTTCCCAACCATAATGCTTTGAAAGCATGTTAGTTAATGTTGTTTTTCCTGATCCAATATTTCCGGCAACTGCAATGTGCATAGTTTAATTTTTTGAGAATGCTAAAATACTACAAAACTCTGAAACGAAGGGTTAAAATCACTTGCTTTTGACTTTAAATTTTGTGATTTTTTTTTCTCCACAGAAATAGAAATCATTTCCGTTTATTTTTAACTGTTTCATTGAATCATTAGAATTAATCTCTGATTTAAATGACTCATTCAGTTTTATAGAAGTGTAAACAAGTGATTTATCTTGAAATCCAACAATGAAATTCATCCAAAATGCATTGCTAGTTGCTTGTTTTACAAAAGAATTGCTCCAACTTAACATTTGATCAAATTCAAAAATTGTAGTGGCATCTTGTAAATAAAGCTTATTGTTGTATTCTTCCATCGAAACGATTTCAGACATTATTCCAGCCAAGCCAGCGAAGTTTTCTACTTTCTGAACGATTTTGTCTTTTATTATGTCAACTAAGAAAATCGTAGAATTGAATTGGTCAAAAATCCAAATCAAATTCGGTCGATTAGAAGTCGCAATGAATTTCGCATTTCGCAAACCGTAATCTTCCAAATACTTACATTTCCCATTGATTGTCAGCGTATTGTCCAGTAAACAAATACATTGCTGTTCCTCAGAAAACAAAACGACTTTCATGGAGTTAATTGTTGCAATTTGTGAGATTTCTCCCAATGATTTTATGCTTTGCGTAAAGACTTGTTTTCCCGTTGTATCTATTTTCACCAACATATTTTCTTGTTGAACAATAAGGTTTCCGATGTTGTCAATCGTCCAATTTCCTATTGTTTCTTTAAAATCGAAGCTTTTAACTTGTTCTAAAATTCCAATTTGAGCCCAATTAAATGAGGTAATTAGTACAAACAAAAAGGAATAAAAAAACTTGAGCATTTATTTTTTTCTTGAAATTACGAAATCCTTTGCAGAATCTGTTCCAAAATCGTTCGATCGTTCATTAATCGCGGAACTTTATGTTGTCCGCCCAATTTACCTTTGCTTTTTAACCATTCTTGAAATGTACCTTTTGGCACGAAATGAACAATTGGAAAATCGATGTTTAAACTTTCAAATCGTTTGGCATCGTAATCCGCATTTTGTTTTTTAAGTTCTGAATCAAGTAATACTTTAAAGTTTTCTAAATCTTCTGGAGCTTCTTCAAATTCAATGATCCATTCGTGACAGCCTGTTTTTGTATTTTCAAAAAATGCTGGAGCAACTGTAAAATCAATGATAGAAGATTGGTTTGCAGCACAAGCGTTTGCGATTGCTTTTTCAGCATGTTCCACAATTAATTTCTCTCCAAAAGCATTTATGAAATGTGAAATTCTGCCAGAAACGACAAATCGATAGGGCGAAGTAGACGTAAATCTAACCGTATCACCTATGATGTAACGCCAAAGCCCTGATGATGTGGTGATTACAAGTGCATATTCTTCTTGAATTTGAACATCTTTTAATCCCACTACATTTTTAGATTGCAAACCATTGAAGTCGGACATCGGAATGAACTCATAAAATGCTTGCGATTGTGTCAAAAGCAATAAATCTTTGGAATTCAATTGATCTTGTAATCCAAAATAACCTTCGGAAGAATTGTAGGATTCTACATAATTTATAGGGCCACCAATTAGTTTTTCAAATGTAAATTGATAAGGCGCGAAATTCATACCCCCATGAATGTATAATTCTAAATTGGGCCAGACTTCGAGTATAGTTTTTTTTTCTGAAATCTGAAGTACTTTTTTCAGTAGGAGGGAAGTCCAGCTTGGAACGCCAGCGATGATGCAAATATTTTCATCAATGACAGCTTTCGCCATTCGGTTCAGTTTTTCTTCCCAGTTACCTAAAAGTGCAATTTCTTTTTTTGGTGAACGTCGAAGTTCTGTCCACCAAGGTAAATTATTAATGATAATTGCCGATAAATCTCCTATAAAAACGCCGTCTTCATTGGTTTTCAATTCACCGCTTCCACCAATAATCAGATGTTTAGCGTTGTACAATTTACGATTGGGCAGATTGGTATAATATTGGGCTAATAAATCTTTTCCACCCGCATAATGATTTTCGAAAAGGGAGTCTTTTGTTATTGGCAATATCTTAATTCTATCAGCTGTTGTCCCTGAAGATTTTGCAAACCAAGATGTTTTTCCAGGCCATAATAGATTTTCCTCTCCTTCTATAGATTTATCAATCAGCGGTTTAAGTGTGCCGTAATCTTGAAGTGGAACTTTTTTTTGAAAATCTTCTAAAGTTAAATCAGCTTGAATATTAAATTCTTTTCCAAACCTTGTTTTCGATCCATTTTCAAGTAAAAATTGAAAAGTTTCAGCTTGACACTCGATTGGAAAGTCACGATAATTATTGATACGAGGTTGTAACTTCCCTATAAACCAGGAAAAGATAGCATTAAAAGGCATGCTAAATAATTACTGTGAAAGAATTGATTTTCACGGGTCGAATTAACCCCAAATCAATACTGTAATAATTATAGCAAGAATAAATACTGTGTAAATTGTTCCAACAGCTGCAGTTGATTCTTCGAAAAAATTATCAGACATAACTTATTTTTTTAGATTTCAAAGTTAGAAAATGTTTGGTTTAAGAAACACTTAAAATTAAAAAATCCCAAAAATTCTTTTGAACAATTGGGGTTTAGTAAAAAATGGGGAATTCTGTTGAACTTTTTTATAATAGTTATTTGATTCAACTGTATATTTTTGACTTGAAATTAAGTGGTGTAATTTTAATTTAATCATCCTAAAACTCAGAAATAACAGCATCCCAAGCTCTTACGCCAAAAGATTCATTTCCCCATACTTTTAGAGCTTTCTTATGGTCAGAAAGTACAAAAGTTGGATAGCCTCCTTTGGAAATCTTGAACAATTCTGTTGTGTTTTTTTTATTCGAACAAGTTGCAGCTTCACCCACTAATTTCTTGTATTTCAATGAATCAGCAGGAGTTCCATTCATAATCCAATATTCAACTTTTAGTTTTGAATTCTTTGATTTAAAGGCTTTGATTGATTCTGTAGATTGAATACAAAATGGACAATTTGGTAAAGAAAGAACAATTAACGATTTTGAAGATGGAAACTCAACTTTTGATTTTGGTACATAAAAGTTGTTTGAGAAATCCCCTTCGTATATAGGATAAATGGCAAAATAAAGTCCAAAAAAGGCAGCCATTAAAAAAACACTTACAATTACTTTCAAACTTTTCTTACGTTTTCTCATGACAGTAATTCCAATGATTAATCCGAAAAGTAACATTAATAAGTAGGGCAAAAGTTTACTCAAAGTGTAACTGAAACCAATTGTAACAAAGAAATTTTCCATGATATAGTTTAAAGAATGAGGTAAAAAAAAAGGGAGAACGAATCCTCCCTTTTCCAATTATTGATTTTAAATTTTACTCAATTGTACAAGTAACAGAAGCAGTGCCATTACTTTGAGTACCACTCTCACATGATTCTTTAACATCTTTTTTAGAGCCATTCATATTCGTGTTAACAGTGTTAACTACTGTACCACCAATTGATTGAACACATTTACATGTGTAGTCTTTCTTACAAGAAGAAAAAGAAAATACTGCTAAAGTCAAAGCAGCGATTGCAAATACTTTTTTCATAATAGTTTATTTTTATAAGTTTGTCAAAACTAAGAATATATTTCTAAATAGCATAAGGTAAAAATACCTGAATTACATTTAATTTCGTTTTACTAATTAAACTAATTCCATCTCTTTTTACTAAAAATATTAACAGTCCATAATTAGCAATTCTTTTTAAAACGATAAAATATACATTTTTTTTCGCTTAGCTTTACAATATGTTAGAAATTACAGATGTTTCGAAATCGTTCAATCGAAAATTGGCATTGGATTCCATTTCATTGAAAGTCAATAAAGGCGAAATTTACGGTTTATTAGGACCAAATGGTGCTGGAAAAACTACATTAATTCGCATCATAAATCAAATTGTACTAGCCGATAAAGGTTTGTTGCGCTATGACGGCAAACTGATGAATGAAGAGCATTTGCGACATATTGGTTACTTGCCTGAAGAACGCGGACTTTACAAAACAATGGAAGTCTTAGAGCACCTAATTTTCCTTGCGAGATTAAGAGGAATGTACAAAGAAAGTGCTTTGAAAAACGCCAATTTTTGGCTCGAAAAATTTGAAATCAAAGATTGGTCGAAAAAGAAAATCGAAGAACTTTCAAAAGGAATGGCGCAAAAAGTTCAGTTTATTGCAGCAATTGTTCATGAACCAGAATTATTAATTCTTGACGAACCATTAAGTGGTTTTGATCCATTGAATGTGGAGTTGATTCTGAAAGAATTAAAAGAACTAAAAGCACAAGGAAAAACCATCATTCTTTCAACACACAATATGAGAAGCGTGGAGGAAATTTGTGATCGAGCAGCTTTGATTCATAAATCTCAAAAATTAGCAGAAGACAGCGTTTGGAACTTGCGTGAAGCGCAGAAAAACGACGAATATATCGTGCGTTTTACTGGAAATATGATTGGTTTTGCAAATGCGCTGTGGACTGATTTTGAATTGATTGACAAACAAGAATTGGGCGAAAACAGATTTCAGACAGTCGTTAAAATGCGTGGTCAAAATAAAATAGACGATTTATTGAAGGCACTGATGGGACAAATAAAAATCGAAGCTGTGGAAGAACGAATACCAACTATGCAAGAAGTATTTATGAATTTAATCAATAGAAAGGAGGCGGAAAATGCGTAATACGTGGCTCATTGCAATGCGCGAATTGAAAGAACGTTTTTCAAATAGTACGTTCCTTTGGATGATGTTCATCGGTCCTTTGTTTTTCTTGATTTTCTTATTCTTTTTATTCAAATCTGGCGATGAAGGAAAAACGACGTTAAAAGTGTTGATTGTCGATCCAGCGGGATTGATGGAAAACAAAATCGTGACGCAAGAAGGAAAAGCGGTTCAATATTATTTCATCAGTGATTACTTGGAAATTGAAGAATTTAGAGACGGCAAACGCTACCAGGATTTTGACGCGTTGGTTGAAGCCAATGAAAAAGTATTGATGAACAAAAAAGTATTTGTTTTCTATCGCGAAAATCCTTCGATGGATGTCAAAATGCAGTTGAAATTCCAGCTAGAAAGAAGGGTAGAAGAAGTGATGATTGAAAACTTTACGAATCTTTCGGTGGATCAATTTCGTCAAATAAAACAACCTTTAAATGTCGATTTTAGAAATGTTTACGACCCAAAAGACGAATCTTCGCATTTAGAAGGTTGGGTTGGATTGGTATTTGGAACTTTAATCGTTCTGTTTGTGTTGCTGTTTGGAATGACGATTTTAAGAAGTACGACCAAAGAAAAAAGCAATCGCATCGTTGAAGTACTTTTAGCTTCCGTGAAACCAACTCAATTGATGTTGGGAAAAATCACAGGAATCGGATTAGCTGCGGTGC
>RFNX01000610.1 GCA_009926905.1 Flavobacteriales bacterium | reverse complement strand
TGAAAAAAGTTTTGAAAAAAAGTAATAATAATATTACCTTTACATGAAGTATAATGAGCTTTTTAGAATTTTAAAAAAAGATGGATGGATTGAAATCAGGCAAAAAGGAAGTCATGTCATTTTACAACATCCTCAAAAAACAGAACAATTAACAGTCCCTTTTCACGCGGGCAAAGAAGTAAAAAAAGGATTATTAAGTGCAATTCTAAAACAAGCCAAAATTAAAACTACTAAACGATGAGAAAGCCAAAAATTAAAGTTACAATTACAAAAGAAACGATTGGTTATAGTGCTCATACTTTAGCGAAAAATAATTTTATTGCAACAGAAGCAGAAACGTTTGAGGAACTGTTAAAAAATCTATTAGAGGCAATCAATTTTTCTTTCGAAAATGTTGGTTTTGTTTATTCAATTGGTGAAATTCAATACACTTACGACCTTGAAAGTTTCTTTGATTTTTACAAGGTAATAAATGCCAAAGCGTTATCTGAACGTATAGGAATGAACCAAAGCTTATTGGCACAGTATATTAAAGGTATCAAAAAACCGTCTTCCTCTCAAATAAAAAAGATTCTAATGGGTGTTCAACAAATTGGTCGTGAACTCTCAGAAATTCAATTTATTTCTTAGTTGACCCTTTCGTATTCCAAACAATTCTTACCTTCCATTTGTCTTTAAAATATGACAGATGAAAATTATTGCTACTACAGTGATTTACCATCACCATTGGCATATATGCAACTTTCGAAATCGGAAGACAAAAATCGCGAACTAACTGAAATAGAAATAGATCGAATCATTGAAATGGCATGGGAGGACCGCACTCCTTTTGACGCAATAGAAATGCAATTTGGTCTCAAAGAAGCTGACGTAAAGAAACTGATGAAGCGCGAATTGAAATTTAGTAGTTATCGTTTATGGCGTGAACGTGTGGAAAATTGTAAAACAAAACATGCCAAAACGCGCTCAAAAAACATCAACCGTTTCAAATGTAATCTCCAACGAACAATTACATTTAATAAAATATCAAAAAAATAAAGTGAGCTAACAAAACTTAGCACTAACTTTAGCCCCTCAAATTTACATACATGAAAAAAATCAAAATTGACGTTTGGAGTGATTTCGTTTGTCCCTTTTGCTACCTCGGAAACAAAAAAATCGAAAGTGTTGTTGAAAAAATAGGAATAAGTGATAACGTTGAAATAAAATACCATAGCTTTCTTTTAGATCCAAGTTTTCCAACTGAAACAACTGAACCATTAGTTGATTATATGACAGAGAGAAAAAATTATCCAAGAGAGCAAGTTACGATATTACACCAACAATTGGCTGAGAACGGAAAAGCCTACGGTATTGACTTTCAGTTTTCAACTTCTTTAGTTTTCAATACTGTTAAAGCACATCGTTTGATACATTGGGCAAAGCAATATGACAAAAACGACGCTCTTAAAGATGCAATTATGTATGCTTACTTTACTGATGGGGTCGACTTATCGAAAGAAGAAAATTTATTAGATGTTATTGAAAATTGTGGTTTAAATAGAGAAGAAGCGCTCCAAGTTTTGAACTCTGATCAATTTTCTCAAGAAGTTGAAAACGACATTTATACTGCTACACAAATTGGCATCAAAGGAGTTCCCTTTTTTGTGATAAATGACAAGTTTGCTATTTCAGGTTCTCAAGAAGATCGCGTTTTTGAAAATGCATTGAAACAAGTATTGGCTTAAAAATTGCTAGCTTCGAGGGCCTCAGCCAGCAATTTTTAGAGCCTCAGCCAGCTAATTTTATATAAGCCTAAATTAGTTTCCTGGTTTATACACTCTTTCTGCATTTTTTAAAATTGTCGCTTTATCTAAAGTCATAACTTTAGTTTGTTGTCTAACCCATAATTTCAATTGATCCGTATAATGTTTGCTTTCCGGATGAGCTGATGCACCGAAATTTGCCAAGGTTTCCAATCGCACCACACCATTTTTATCGTACTCTACGATCATCGTATACGTATCTCCAACAAAACCTTCGAATTTTCCATCGCTTTCTCGTTTTTTGCCGTAATTCGCAGCCAACGCATCTGGAAACCCTGGCATAGGATACTCTTCTTTTCCACGACGAATCACTTGAATATCTTTCAAAGGAACTTTTGTAGTTTTAAAATACTTAAGTAAATGTGCTTTTGTGTTGGTAACTGCTTCGACTAATAGCGCTTCGTCTAAAGGAACACCTTCAATAAAATTTTCAACTCCAGCTTTACATTTACTAAAAATATAATCTACTGTAACCATAAAATAGGTAGCAGCAATAGATTCTGGATTTGCTACTTTATTCCAATTCTGCATTTCCACTAAAATATCTTTTATCTCTGGGTATTTGTTAGCGTCTACTTTATAAATCACCGAAATAGATTGCAAGAAATTACCGTCTTTTGGATATTGATTATCGAATTTGATGCGTTTCATATCGTCGAAATTCACACGTTCTTTTTCTTCAATCAACTCCATAAAACGCAAACTTCTGTTGTTGTCTCCTGTGCGATAATCCATGTGGTCGTCCCAATTTCCTTTTTCCATTTTTCCATCTTCGCAAGTTGCGCTGTAAGGCGTATTGTTCATGTTGAAAACATAACCGCAATCAGGATTTTTAATTTGTGGCAGTTCTTCTTGTTTATAAAACACTGTCCAAACAGCCTTAGAAGTATTTCCAGGAACGACTTTACTCCACTCGAAATTGGTCGTTCTTTTTGGAACAATTCCATTGTCAATGTACAATAAATTTTGTTCTTTATCTGCATAAACGATATTAAATCGAGGCAAAGCATTCATTTTCAAGGCATCATAAAATTCGTCGTAATTTTTGGATTTACACATTTTCCACCATTGTTCACCTGTTCTAAATTCATTCATTGCTCCCCAACGTAAGGAGTAAAAATCACCTCCAGGAGATTCCAATGTTGGTCCTATTATACTTTGATAAAACTTCTTTTTTACTGTAATTGCAGGTAACCATTTTGCGATTTTAACTTTCAATTTCGCTTTTTTAACTTTCAAATCCTTGAAGGTTCCATCAAATTCGTATTGCAATTTGTCTTTCGGATTCATTTTCAGCTTATAAGTATCTACTAAATCGTATTTATTCCAAGTGTGTGACCAACCTAGATTTTCATTCGTTCCAACAAAAACACTTGTTCCACCATGAAACAAAGCTCCCAAAACATTCATTCCTTCTCCACTAACCAAGTGTGCTTCATACCAAGAAAATAAACCTTCAAATTTCACATGTGGATTTACAACTAAAATTGAATTTCCATTTTCAGATTTTAAATTATTTACTGCAAAAGCATTGGAGGCAAAAGTAACCGCTAAGGTGTCGTATTTTCCTGCTGTCACATCTTTCAATTGATCTTGAAGCGCTGTAATTAATGCACCAACATAGTGAAAAGTAGCAATCGCATCAATTGGCGTAATAGGAAATGCTTTTTTTACTTTCACTTCTTTTGGGTGGGCAGTAGCGTAATCATTCAATCCTTTACAATAACCTTCCAAATAAACTTTAAACTCTGGACTTATTTCTTTTTCGTAGCGTGCTTTTGCTTGTTCAGCTGAACCTAAAAATTGAACTACAAAATCCATTACCGCTCCATCTTTACCTTTCCACATTCCCAACATTCCTTTTGCGGGTAACATGTTTTCTTGAATGGTTCTAAAATCGTCTTCTGCATTTGCCCAAGCCAGTCCATAGGCAACATCGCAATCTTTTTCGCCATAAATGTGTGGCACTCCCCATTCATCTCTTACGATTGTCACGTGTTCCTTGTAATCGCGTTGTTGTGCGAAAACGCGTGAAAAACCGATAAAAAATAAAAGAAACAAAAAGACAAATCGTGCCTTCGACTCGCTCGCTTTTTGGGTAAGCGGGAGTTCAAATGAATTAAAAACAAGAAACATAAAAGTTGATTTAGATGAGTGTTGCTTAAAATTACAACTTTCTACCGTATAAAAGTACGATTTTCAAAAATTTGGTGATTCTAAGCTAAAAACAATTGATTTTAACAAAAAAATGCTGGTTTTGGTCGGTTTTTAGCCGTTTTTTAACAATTAATGAATCTTAAGTATTAGAAAAACTAAACGTTTTCGATGCTATTTTCCAATTCTTTGTACGATTTGTACAATTCTAATTGAGCATGAAAAGGAGGTAAATCTGTTCTTCGGTATTGATTTTTGAAATCAGCACTTATAAAACGTGCTTTCACACTACCGCGCCATTGAAAATCAAATATGCGATTTAATTCTTCTTGGATTTTTTTATCATCGACCATAACACCTACTTCGATGCGTTTGTCGAGATTGCGTTCCATGAAATCAGCACTCGTAATGTAATATTCTGGTTTACCAGCATTTTCAAAAATCAAGAAGCGCGCATGTTCCAAATAGCGATCGACGATACTAATTACTGTAATATTCTCACTCAAACCTTTCACTCCAGGAATCAAACAGCAAATACCACGAATAATCATTTCAATTTTTACTCCTGCCCTACTCGCTTGGTACAATTTCTCAATCATTTTTTGATCGGTCAAATTGTTGAGCTTTATTTTTATTCTTGTTTCTTTTCCTCTTTTTGCAAAAACTATTTCACGGTCAATTAAGGCGGTCAATTTGCGCTTTGCATTAAAAGGAGAAACCAATAATTTTCTAAAAGCCACGCGTTCAATGTGATTTTCTAAAACGCGAAATACTTTTTTTACTTCATTCGAAACATCTGTTCTCGAAGTCAATAACGCTAAATCACTGTAAATACGCGATGATTTTTCGTTAAAATTCCCTGTTCCAATATAGGTAATAAATTGTTCTTTGCCGTCTTTTATTCGTTTGATTTGCAATAATTTAGAATGCACTTTAAGATTTGGAAAACCGTAAATTACTTTTGCCCCAAACTCTTTTAAACGCTCGCTCCAATACAAGTTATTCTCTTCGTCGAAACGCGCTTGTAATTCTAAAATAACGGTGACTTCCTTTCCATTGAAAACCGATGCTAACAATGCATTCATGATTTCAGAATTGCGAGCCACACGGTAAATGTTGATTTTGATTTCACGTACTCTTGGGTCAATAGCAGCTTCACGCAATAAATCAACCACATAACTGAAACGTTGGTAAGGAAAATGCATCAACACATCTTCTTTCAAAATCGTTTCAATAATTCCTTTACCACGTTCGAATTGAGGAATTTTACACGGTGCTTGTTTGGTATAAACAAAATCTGCTCGTCCAAAATCTGGGAATGACATGAAATCTTTGAAGTTGTGGTAACGCCCGCCTGAAATCGTATTGATACCAAATTTTAGATTTAAAGACTGCAACAAGAAAGTCAATAAATCTTCTGGCATTGTGGCATCATAAACAAAACGCACAGGTTCGCCTTTCTTGCGCGCTTTCAAGCTTTTTTCAATTTTTTCAATGAACGACATTGTCAAATCATCGTCTAAATCTAATTCAGCGTCGCGAGTAAATTTGAACGTATAAGCGTCAATTTCTACCGGTTCGAAAATGGAAAAAATCTCTTTCAAGTACAAACGAATGATGTCGTCAATCAAAATTAATTTGATGTCTTTTCCCTTTTTCAATTGATAAAATCG
>RFNX01000477.1 GCA_009926905.1 Flavobacteriales bacterium | reverse complement strand
ATTGCAGGACTTTTTATAGTTACTGCAGGTAGTCTTATTTTGGCAAAACAAATGGGCGTTGAAATTCCACATTGGGTTTTATCATGGGAAATGATTCTAATTGCCATTGGTTTTGTGTCGCTTATAAAACATCAGTTCAAGCGTTTGGGTGGATACATTATGATTTTGATTGGTTCAGTATTTATGCTCCAAGATATGATGCCTGATGTTATCAATCATAAATTTTTATGGCCCGTTTTGATTATTTTCTTTGGAATACTTATGATTTTTAAATCGCTATTTCGAGGTCAAAAAAAAAAGTCTGTGCAGGACAAGTATGAAAAATTCGGAAATGTAACTGACGAAGATGTTATCCAAGCTTCAGCAATTTTAGGTGGCGTAACCAATAAAGTAGTTAACAAAAATCTAAAAGGCGTTTCGATTACAAGCATCATGGGCGGAGCTGAAATCAATATGATTCAAGCCGATTTTGAGAAAGAACTCACCATCAATATTGAATGTGTTATGGGTGGCGTTTCATTACTGATTCCTTCGAATTGGAAAGTGGTTGCCGATGTCACGACAATATTGGGTGGAATGGACGACAAACGTGTTCCCGATAATTTAGATTTAATCGCAGAACCAAAAACTGTTTACATCAAAGGAACGTGCGTGATGGGTGGAATTGAACTCGATAGTTATGATAAATCTGATTCGAAAAATTGGTAAAAATAGATTTGCATTTACTGCATTTTTATTAGCACTCATCACCTTAGGTTATTATTTTTTGCTGCGTGGAAACGGAATGAGTTACCACGCAGCTTTTTCGGATGCATTCCACTGCTATTTTTGGCTAGCATTTTTTACATTTATCCTTCAACGCATTCACGCTTTTTACCATTCACGTTCCGCTATAAATATTGTGCATATCAGTACAATAGCTATGTTTAGTTTAATTATTGCTTTATTGACAAATTGGTACGGTCAATGGATTGCGGGCGCAGATATTCAGTATTTGGAATTATTACCAAAAATCTTCTTTTTAAGATGGTTTGTGTTGTTTATTTTAATGCTTTCTATCGTGCAGCAATTGTGGATTGATAAACATTTACAAGAGCAAAATCAAGCATTCAATCGCTTATTGGAAAAGGAACGACAACTTACAAAGGCTGAAATGAATAATTTAAAGCAACAATTTCAACCGCATTTTCTTTTCAATAGCTTAAATTCCATCAATGCACTTGTGAAATCTCAACCTGAAAAAGCTCGAGAAATGTTGATCAATCTTTCTGATTTCCTGCGAAAAACGATTCAAAAAGGAAAAGAAGATTACAACAGTTTAGAGGACGAAATTGCCTATTTGGAACTGTATATGTCGATTGAAAAAGTAAGATTTGGCGAACGATTAAAAGTAAGTATAGACGTTACAGATGATTGTAAAACAGCCATTTTACCTTCCTTAATTTTGCAACCTTTGGTAGAAAATGCCATAAAATTTGGAGTGAATGGAACCATTGGCACGATTCAAATTGATATTCAGATAACGTGTCAAAATAATCTGCTTTTCGTTTCAATTTCAAATCCTTATGACTCAGAATCGATGGCAAAAAACGGAGGAACTGGCTATGGTTTAAAGTCCGTGGAACGCAAATTGGGATTGATTTATAGACGATCTGATTTACTTTCAATTAAGAAAGAAGAAAGCACTTTTACTGTTCAATTAAAAATACCACAAGATGAAAAAAATCATTCTAATTGACGATGAACCACTTGCTAGGGTTTTGTTGCGAGAATATTTAGAAGATTTTCCTGATTTAGAAGTAGTTGCTGAGTGTAACGATGGATTTGAAGGCGCAAAAGCAATTGCTCAACATCATCCTGATTTAATTTTCTTAGACATTCAAATGCCTAAAATTAATGGATTTGAACTATTGGAAATTCTGACGGATCAACCTGCCGTTATTTTCACAACTGCTTACGATGAATATGCTTTAAAAGCTTTTGACACCAATGCTTTGGATTATTTGTTAAAACCTTTTTCAAAAGAAAGATTCCAACAAGCCCTTCAAAAATGGTTGCAAAATCCTGCTCAAAAAACAGCTAACGACCAAAAGATAAACGACATTCCTAACAAACAACCCGAAGAACAAAATCGAATCGTTATCAAAGATGGAACAGAAATAAGCATCATCCCAACTTCAGAAATTGATTTCTTTGAAGCTTATGACGATTACGTTAAAATTCATCACAAAGGCAAAACGCATTTGAAAAAGAAAACAATGAACTATTTTGAACAACTTCTAAATCCTAAAGTATTTGTTCGGATACATCGCTCTTACATTTTGAATATCAGTGAACTTACAAAAATTGAATCTTTTGAAAAAAACAGTTATTTAGCTATTCTTCGTTCTGGAAAACGATTACCAATTAGCAGAACTGCTTACGCTCCTTTGAAAGAGATTTTGGGGATTTAAAAAATCAATCATCTCAACAATAAGTTAGATTTGGTTGAGCCTAAAAAAGACTTTATTCATCACCCAAATTGTTTTCAAAAAGGAATTAAATCTCTAACCAATTTCCATTATTGATTTAATTTAAATAGCCTAATGGAGACTTTTATTCGTATATTGAAACTACTTCTGCATTAACACTTATTATAATTCCAAGGAAGGAATTCACTTTTAGAATCCAATTTAACAACACTTAAAATTTAATATCCAAATCTTAGATTAAAATTTCGTTATTTTCTTTTTCTCTTTTATGTTCTGATTTTCAAGATTCAAAAAATACTCTCCTGCGGCTAAGGCTGAAATATCCAATGAATAGCTTTCTATGTTTTTAGAAATAGAAATTTTTCGAACCAAACGCCCACGAGAATCAACAATGAGTAGTTGTGCATCCGCGTTTAAACCTGAAAATTGAAGTGTTAAGGAACCATTAGTTGGAGTTGGATAAACCAACCATGAAAAGGTTGTGGAATCAGGATTTACGATTACTGTCATAGTTGTCAACGGTGCACATTGCCCTTCATTTGGAGTGAAAGTATAGGTTGTCGTTGCAGTGTTGTTTAAAGCTGGCGACCATGTTCCAATTATTCCATTTGTTGAAGAGGTTGGAAGTTCATTTAAAACGGTTCCAGAAATAATTGGGGCAATTTGGTTGAAAGTTGGGGTGCTTATTGGATTAACTGTTATTACAATTGGCAAAGAAGTTGAAGTGCAATTGCTATTATTGGTTAGTACAGAAGTGTATGAACCTGATTCTGTAGCTGTATAACTTGCACCTGCTTCACCTTCAAGAAATTCTCCATTCATTTTCCATTGGTAAGTTATATCTGCTCCAACATTTGTATATAAAACAACCGAATCTCCCTGGCAAATTATTGTTGAATCTTGAGTAGTAATAGAATTAGTTGGTAATGGTATTACTGTAACTGTTAATGTCGCAGTGGTAGCACATTGTCCATAATTTGGAGTGAACGTAAAATTTTTTGTTCCAATACCTAAATAAAAAAAGATAGGTGACCAAGTCCCTGTTATACCATTTGTTGGAATAGCCGCTAAATCGTTCATATTTGAACCGTAACAAAAAATCGTATCTGTGATGCTAATTGGTGAAATAGGTTCTATGACTACTATGTCCATAGTTGTAACGGAAGCACATTGACCTGAATTTGGAATAAAAGTGTAAGTTGTTGATATTGTGTCATTTAATTCAGGATACCAAACTCCTGAAATCAAATTGGATGAAGTTGTTGAGAGTGGATAAACTGGTACCCCATGACATATAGGATTAGATTGAGTAAAAGTAGGTATTGTCGCAACAGTAGATAAAACAGATACATTTTTTAAAGCAGAAGCAGATTGATTTCCATCATTTACAGTCACTGTATAGTTTTGAGTTGTTGTTGGAATTACTAAAATACTAGATGTTGTTGCTCCATTTGACCACAAATAACTTGGATTACAAAAAGAATTAGAGACATTAGCTGACAATACTGTTGAACTTCCTTTACAAATAGTGCTATCACCACTAATTGATACTTCTAAATCAGGAATTTCAGTTACTTCTCTGATTTCAATGTTGTCGATTAATACATCTGATAATCCTATCTGAATATTTAGAAAAGTTGTCGGAATTGAAGAACAATAATAGAAAAAAATTTCTTTTTGTTCCCACGTATTTAATGGAGCATGAATTATATGTTCATTAATTTTATTCTCTAAAATAGGCAAATCATTGCAAATAGGGTTATTTGTAAATCCAACTATTATTGGGAAGGAAGTTTGATTTACATTAAAAACTCCTTGTTTATGAGCGTAATCAAATTTTAAAACATATTTATGAAACTGTCGCAAAGAGTCTCCAAGTCCGAAATAGTTATAATTCTCTCTTAAAGAACGATATCGATCACCATAATCTGATTTAGGTAAAGGAAAATAAGACGTAGGAAAAGAATTTGTTGAACTTCCATAAGTACAATAATCCCATCCCCAGCTGTTTCTTATCATATCTCCAGCTCCAAAAGGGCCCCATAAATTAGCATATTCGTTAAAAGGATTTGCATCTGAAAAGTGTGTACCCCTTATAAAACCTTCCTTATAAAACTCTTGTGTTGTATTGGGTTTTGATTGTTCAATTCCTGATCTTCTAACCTCAGTACCCTCCTCTAAATCTCCATTAATTAACAAATTTGACCCAAAAGGATAATTGACATTGTTTCCAGTTAAAACGTCTATTGTATATAGATGCCAAGAACCAACTTTTACACCGTCAAATAGTTTAAATGCAAATTGTGCTCGACCAACGAAATTTGCTCTTGGAATAAACGTTATTGATTTTTTGTCAGCTGATAAGGATAACTGATTATGATTATTTCCACCGTTACCACATCCTCTTATATTAGTCAATGAACTATCAGCTACAGTAACTACCTGACCTTCATGATCCATAATCCCAGTATCTTGCCAAAGATTAAAAGTAACTGATGTCCCAACATTGTTTATTATCACAGTATCAGGATTAACTATATCTTGATAAAAAGATTGAATAAGAGAATCATTGTAAGGTTTCGGATAATTCGGATCATTTCCAATTTTCAATGAATAAGGAGGTAAATTATTTAAATTTGAATTGTTAAATAATGGATTAAGATTGTATCCCATATTTAAGAAAATAACAACTTCAGCATCACTATATGATCTTGTATTTTCTCCATTTGAAATAAATGGCCCCATTGCATAATTTTCTGAATATCCAGGAGCATTTCTAGAACGTAGAGTGTATGAAAGTGCTTGTTCATCCAGATGAGATAGCATAGAATTTAATAATGAACTTTCCTCAGTGTAATAATGAGACCCAGATAAAATTGGATGATTATTAGGCGCATCATTTGAGCCTGACCAGAATTTTTTATCATTTAGCGAAATATTTGAAAATATTGGATTTATAAAACAATTGTTTGGCGTACCAAGAATGAATTTTTGTAAGGAAGTAGCAGTCATGTCATTGCTTCGATACATTAAAAAATCTAACCTTGAAAAGTTATTGTTACCGAATAAAGAGAACGGTTCTAGTTGACCATTGTTATTTGCAAGTGAAACAAAACCTAACATGTGACCAACCTCATGTAGCAATACTGAGAATAAATCCATTTTGCAATCTGAAATATTTTGTGTATAATCATTTAACCAATTTATTGGATACATTGCTTGATAACCCGCATTAAAATAGGAATCAAAATTAACCTTCATTAAAGCATGAAACCCATCATTAGGAGAATTACATTCTCCAGTGGTAATATAGTCAAAAAGATTACCTCCTTC
>RFNX01000553.1 GCA_009926905.1 Flavobacteriales bacterium | reverse complement strand
ACCCTGCTCCATCTTCGATTTCTACATTCAAATTAGCTAGATTTAAAATCCCTTTATTCACCAAAGAATCTGTTCCTTTAAAATAGATTTCTTTTAGATTTCTTACGTGAATTTCAACAGCAACTTTTCTTTTTTGATAACCTAAAAAATTACATCTATTCAAATTTTCAATTTTTAAGATGAAATTAGTTGAACTAACATCAATTAAGTCGATAAGATTTTTTCCTGCCTTGATTTCAACAAAGTCCAAAGAATCTTGGATCAAGGTATATTTAATGTGCTCATACAATTCCAACTTTTCAAAAGCAGCAACAGGAATTATTTTAGTTGTTTGCTCCCCTGCAGATTTCCAGCAAGTTCGTTCATTGGCCTTTTTACAATTAGAAAAAAGCAAAACAAGCAATCCAAGGATAAGCAACTTTTTCATTTCTGGTTATAATTTAAAGAATAACCGATTCCTAACTCCATATAATCCGCTTTGGCAAAATGAGATTTTAAAGTGAAATTCAATAAAATTCCTTTTGGAAATTGGTAACGACTTCCGATTCTAAAATAAACAGGCCCATCCGGATTATAAACATCACGAACGTAAGCACCCGCTCCAAAGAGAAAACTAAAGCGTTCAAATGGAACGATATAACCAGCAAACAAAGCTGCTTGAATGATACTCAATTGTGTTTTAGGAACAAGAGGTTCTACTCCAATTATCGCTTGTTTTGAAAATATATCTAATGACAATTCTAATCCAGCTTTTTGACTAAATATTCTTCTTGCAAATAAACTCATCGAATAAACAGGATATCTTTTAGTTCCAATTGGATTCATTTCTTTCATAGAGAAAATCCCTAATATACCGAATTTCCATTTTTTCAAAGGAAGATTACTTAAGATGTCTGTTGATTCTTGTTTGCTTTTAAAGAATTTGCGACCATAACCAACTGATAAATACGGGAGATTTATTCCATAATTGGGCACTTTAAAAGCCGCATTACTAAAATGAGTCAAATCTAAACCTAGTGTTACAAAATTCTTTCCGAAGTTGTAATTTGCTTTTGTTCCAATAACTATTGTTGCATTTATTTTGGAACCAATTGCATTATTTTTAGGATTGTAAATTGGATCAAAAGTTTTTGCAGTATAACCTAAACCAAATCCCATTTTCCAATTCCATTCGAAGCTATTAGTTTTTAACATTGGTAATTCTGCAAAGCCAGACAAGCCAATATATCTCCCCAATAAATCATTATTCCCAACGGAACCAACAAACAAGGTTGCACCAACTTTTGGCTCTCGGTATGCCGTATGCCAATTTTTAGAACGATGAGTTTGTAAGAAATAAGTAAACTCCATTGCCTTTGCTGATTCTTGAGGTAAATGACCTAAAGTCCCTCTGTGGGCAGCTAAAAAACCGAGCTTTTGTCGAAACTCAAAACCATGTTCACTGGCAATTTGTCCATAATAAAACGGAATAAGAAACGATAGATTTATAGCTAAAAGCAAGGTTCTCACAATTAACAAAGTTAAACAAAGGAAAATGAGTTTTAACCTTAATTTTGCAGAAAAAAAAGATGGACGCAAGACTTGTTGCTTTTGAACGCTTATTGAACGTGATGGATGAACTCCGCGAAAAGTGTCCTTGGGACCAAAAGCAAACGATGGAAACCTTGCGAAACCTCACAATTGAAGAGACGTATGAGCTTGCAGACGCCATCACAGAAAACGATTTAAACGCTGTGAAAGGTGAATTGGGTGATCTGTTTTTACACCTTGTTTTCTATTCTAAAATTGGAAAAGAAAAAGGCGCTTTTGATGTTGCTGATGTTTTGAATGCCATTTGCGAAAAATTGATTTACCGTCATCCACATATTTACGGCGATGTGGAAGTGAAAGACGAAGAAGAAGTAAAAGCAAACTGGGAGAAACTAAAATTGAAAGAAGGAAAAAAATCTGTTCTTGAAGGCGTTCCCTCTTCCCTACCCGCTTTGGTGAAAGCTACAAGAATTCAAGAGAAAGCAAAAGGAATTGGCTTTGAATGGGATAACCGTGAAGATGTTTGGAAAAAAGTGGAGGAAGAATTAGCTGAATTTAAATTCGAAGTTGAGGTACAATCTGAGCACAT
>RFNX01000502.1 GCA_009926905.1 Flavobacteriales bacterium | reverse complement strand
TTACAGTAGTTTAAACCTAGAAATTCAAGGCCTGATATGTTCGGTAACGTTAGTTCTTAGTTACTGTTCAATTATTTGGTTTAAGCTGAAGATTTTTTTTGTTCAAATAGCTTTCACAGCATTTACTTTTTGAACTCCTAAATAGAAGAAGATAATCCCAACAGTCATGAATGCGTGAGAAACGTCATTTTTGTCGAACCAGTTTACAGGATTTATTTTTAGTAAAAAGAAAAACGCACTTGGCAAGATGATTCCAACGCCGTAATAGAAATATTTGTATGCTTCATTTTTCACTTTCGAAAGCGAATAGGCTAAAATTCCAGCAGTTGAAAAAACACCAATTATAGTGTGTATGGCAAGCGGTAAAAAACCAAGTTCTGGTTTACTATCAATGGGTTGTGTAGCTATTACCCAACTAAAAACCGCGAAAATAAAAATCAATTTTCCAAGCACCCATCTTTCGTATAACTTTCTTTTTTTCAAATTGTCCACAGCGGAAATCATAGCGCGTTCAATGAAATAAATGGCAATGAAACCAGTAACCCAATTGATCATTTTTCCTTTTGCGCCAAAGTAGAAAAACCATGCGTGACCCAATCCACCAAAAAACGAGCTGATTCCGAATAGAACAAAAAAGGCATACCACCATTTTGTAAATGCATTGCTGTCTTTTTTTGAATGCAACAAAAAACCCAAATAGAGACTAATGATTGCCATTACTGTATCTGTAATGAAAACATTGGGTTCTTGAATGATAATGTCGAAAACACGCCATTCAATTTTATCAAAATTTTGACCGATTAGCATAGAAGCGGCAAAGATAGGGATTTTGGGTGGAGTGAAATGGCCTAATTAACTTCTTTACTAATTAATTATTTTGTTTGATTTCTGAAATTTGAACTTTCATTTTTTCAAGCTCATCTGATAAGTGCTTGACCTCTTGTATCACCATATAAAGTTGTTGGCTTACATGGGATTCTTGAACATTTTGTATCGTAGTAGTTTGAGGTTTATAACCGACTTCTTTGCTTAACAAATGGTTTATCGGCACAGCTAACAATTCAGCGATTTTAAACAAGCGATTGATAGAAATTTCGGTTACTCTTCGCTCTAAATTTGAATTCGCTGCAACGGTAATTCCCGACTCATCAGCCATGTTTTGTTGGGTTACCAATTCATTATTTTGTAATTAAAAACACAAAAATCACATAACCATGCGACGTCCCTACCGAAAACACCTCGTTTTAATCAACAACAAATACATATCTGTCAAAGCTTGGTATCGTGATAATTTGCAATTATTTCAACATATTAACGGTATTCCAGCATCAGAGCAAATAGGAACTGTTTTAATCGAACAAGGTTTTAGCAGAACAAATATGGCAACAGAAGTAATCTACAAAAAATGACTTTTTCTCAATTTTTCATGCATTAAGTAATCAAAAAAAAACGCTTACTTATTAAAGTATTTCTTTTATGAGATAGCGCTTCTTAACCTCAGAAAAACCAGCTAAATCCATTAAAACTAATCACCAAAAACAGTAAATCGTTCATTGATTAATTCTTCCGTATTTTGAATTCTTAACATATAATTTCCTTGTTGTAGATCTTTATCTAGTTCAATACTATTTTCAAATTCATTCAAAAACACATTCTCGGATGAATATACGACGCGTCCCATTTGATCTATTACAAGCACTTGATACGGTTGATTACTTGTTTCGTCATATGTAAACATAATTCTCTTGGTTATTCCCATTGGATTTGGGTAAACTACTAAAGATTTTTTTTCTAGCATTTGCACAAAATCTTCATCTTCATTTTGTACTTGCATTGAATTAATACCGCTTACCGTAGTGGGGCCAAATTTAAATCGCATATTAGGGCGATAATAACTTTGTGTTCCTACTGCAGTTGATGCAATGGTAGAACTAGTTAAGTTATCTCTTTTGAAAAGCGACTTATAAGTCGATAAAATCGTTGATTGAACAATTGAATTAGTTCCAACGACATTATTATTAAATGATACTGTTATTAACAAATTCATTGTTTGGTTGTAATTAAATGGATTATTAAATGTGTATGTATTCCATCCATTAATAGTTGTAACTGACCCTGTGTAGGTTGTTACTGAAGAGGTGCCAGAAATAAAACTCCCATTTGAATAACTTGCCGAAGTAGTATGAGCAACTCGAATTGTAAATGAACTCAATGTAGTTGAGCTTGGAGTAGAAACTTGAAAAGCAATAGAATGTAGCATCGGAGTTTGTGAAGTCCACCCTGATGCTAATAAATCACTTTTAGTAATGATGTATTGTGAACGCTCATCCATGTAGGAGCTAGAATATGGGTGCCCAGAATAGGCTGTAGTTCCATTTCCTAAAGTAACAAATACAGGAGGAGGGGCAAGTGTTGTAAAAGTTTGTTCAGTTGAATAAGAGCTACTTGATGCACTGCAATTACTCATTACTTTAAATTGATAACTAGTTGAAGAGGACAAACCTGAAATCACTTTAGAATTTGAATTGGATGTTGTTGTAATCCAAGATGTTGAATTGGCTGCTTTGTATTGAATAGTATAAGAAACAACATTTTGCACTGCCCCCCAATTTAAGGATGCCGAAGAACTAGTAATAGAAGAAGCAAGCAAATTGGTAGGATTCAAACACAAATTACAAGCTGTAATTATTTGTTTTGCATCATTTCTCAAATTCCCTAATCTACCATACAAGTTATTTCCAGGACAAGCAGTTTGTCCAACATCTTTATGACCATTAATACGTGGTAAGTTTAAAACTCCATAAGCTTGAGTTTGCATGGATGCAGAAGATAATGGATCCCACCCCTTTTTATCAAACCACCACGCCAATATTTCAGAAACTCGCTGCATCTGAATAGTTGTGGCAATAGTAACATCGGCATTTCCCGGGAAATTAATCCCAATTGATCCACTATTAGCATCTCCAGCATGAGCGCCTCGAACATCTGAATTGTCAATATTTGGATTGTGTCTACCTTGAAAAAAATTACCATTTTTATCCACTAAATAATTGTATCCAATATCAGTCCAACCAAGTGTATTTACATGATAATTATAATAGGATTGAACAACTGTTTGACCAGAAGTATACGTGTCCGGAGATGCTCCATGATGGATAACAACGTGCGTTGGATTAATATATGTTGGAGTATATGAAGTTGTTACTTGTGCACATGAGGCCGAACCTCCACACCATTGGGCACGTGTTATCATTGTTGGTAATGCAGGACAATCAGTATTTTTCTGATTTGAAACAATAGAATCCTTTTTTATTAAGTTATCTTCCTGTGTTTTAAAGTTTCCGTCAAACAAATGAACTTTAATTTCTTTTGGAGTAACAGGAAATTTAACAATCAGATCAATCTCTTGATGAGTGGTTGCATCCGTGGTGAAAATTGCGTCCGTCCAAACCATTTGAGTGGGAGTTTCATTTGGTCCGACTTCAGCAGACATTTCCTTCCATTCGGACCATTTACCATCCTGATTTTTTGTTCGAAAAGAAACAGTATATTTTTCAAGATCTGGATTTATTTCTTGACTCACCCAGCCAACTCCAAAACATGAAAAACCATGACCAGGTTTAATTGTAAAAGATGAATTATTTTTTCCGGTTAACTCTTGTTGATTAATGCTTAATTCAGATGAAGGCACTCCCCCATTTTTGGAAATGTTAGCGAGTCTGCTTTGAGAATACACAGGAATATCTCCATTTATTTTACTTTCTGAATGATTCAACTGGGGAGTTGGAATAATTTGGGCAGATGCAAAATTTGCAAAGCAAATCAATAGAAATAAAACATGTTTCATGGGTCAAAAATTTTGAACAAAACTAATAATTAAGAAACTAACTAGTAACACATTACATAAATTTAATATTCAGATAAGAAAGGTCACCAAAACAAATTGGATTTTTCCTCAATTCGAGTATAATTAATAATATTCGAAAAAACTATTTTATACAAATCATACCTCCCTTATCCACATTCAAACTTTACCTGTTTCAACCAGCATGTAAATTTTCTGTTTTCATCTAGCT
>RFNX01000480.1 GCA_009926905.1 Flavobacteriales bacterium | reverse complement strand
CAAGCACCGTTACAATTGCATCAAGTCAAACGATTGATCAAATTGTGATTACTGACTTAAGCGGAAAAGTGATTTCAATCTTAACTGAAAAAGGAATGAATCAAACAATTGATGTGAGCGATTTAAGCCGTGGAATGTACCTTGTAAAAGTGAGCAGCCAAGGAAATCAAATTACAAAACAGTTTGTGAAAGAATAAATAGATTTAAAAGTTTAGTTTGCGAAAGCGTCGGGGAAACTTGGCGCTTTTTTGTTTAGAAACATTAAGAACTTATCTATTTTCTTTTCGTCGCAGCGAACCTCTAATGGTAAAATTTATTTTTTTGTGTGTGGTAAAAAATCAACTATTAGAAATCCCAAAGTTGTCTATTGACAAAACAGCAAAATTTAGAATTTTCGCTAATTCATATTCGTTTATTTAACAGTAATCTTAATTTTTTTATCCGATTTCAATTCGAATTTAGCTTCTGAAAAACTCGGTGCACTAAAAGTTCTTCTGGCATTGTTTGAAAAACCGTAACATTCTGTTGGAACACCTAACATATTTTTATCGAGTTTATTGTTTTTGTTTTCGTCGTGATAAATTGCAATGGCGTAATCGTCTTCAGGTAAATTCTCAAATTCCACAATCGTTTTTGGCGCATTAGCATCCACAACTTTGCCCTTGAATTGCTTGCCGTAAACTGGAAAATCGTCTTTGCTGCGATAAATTGCCACATACATATTTCCTTTGTCAGTTGGAATTCCAGTGATTTCAATCTGAAGATTAAAGGTTTTGGCTGGTAAGATAAAAAGTAGCGAAAATAGTAGTAGAATTTTCAAATCAATGGCTTTTAATTTCTTCATAAACAATTGAAAGCGAATTATGTTTTGAATTCATAAAAGAATGTAAATCCAAAAATTATTGAATCAGTAAATCTATTTTGGCTAACTTTGAATTATGTCAAAATATGTATTAGTTACAGGAGGTGCGGGTTACATTGGTTCACATACAGTCGTTTCTTTAAGTGAGAACGGTTATATACCGCTGATTTTGGATAATTTTGAAAATGCAAATCGAAGTGTTTTAAATGGTCTTCATAAAATTTTGGGTTTTGAACCGATTCTCTTAGAAGGCGATGTTTGCGATAATGACTTTTTAAAATCAATTTTTTTAAGCTATGAAATACATGGTGTCATTCATTTTGCTGCATACAAAGCTGTGGGAGAGTCTGTAAAAGAACCATTAAAATATTACAAAAATAATTTACTCGGACTCATTAATATTTTGAATAATATGATTGAGTTTAGAATAAAAAATTTGGTTTTTTCTTCTTCTTGCACCGTTTATGGAGAGCCAAAAGGCATAAAAGAAATGATTGAAGAAACTCCTAAAAATTCACCTAACTCTCCTTACGGTTGGACAAAATGGATGAGTGAACAAATCATTGAAGATGTGATTAAAGCTAACCCAAGTTTGAATATAGCAGTTTTACGCTATTTTAATCCAGTAGGTGCACACAAAAGCGTTTTTATTGGTGAATTTCCAATTGGCAAACCAAATAACTTAATGCCATACATCACGCAAACTGCAATTGGTAAACAAGAAAAATTAATTGTTTTTGGAAACGATTATCCAACTATAGATGGTACATGTGTTCGTGATTACATACATGTTATAGATTTAGCAGAAGCTCATGTAAAAGCCATCTCTTTTTTAGAATCGAAATCCGGTGTTTTGGAAGCTATTAATATTGGTACAGGAAAAGGCTTAAGTGTTTTAGAAATCATCAATGCTTTTACCATCGAAACAGGTGTTCAAATAAATTGGGAATTTGGTCCTAAAAGAAAAGGTGACGTAACTGAAATTTTTGCTAATGCAAATAAAGCCAAAACTATTTTGGGTTGGGAAGCAAAATTATCAATAAACGATGCCATAAACGATGCGTGGAATTGGGAAAAAAAGTTAGCAGCAACCAAATGAAAACAGTAAAAATCATCTTGTTTTTAGTTTTTGCAAATTCACTGTTTGCGCAAAGAGATTCTACTTTAATATCACGCCACAGACCTGGTTTTTTCTGGTATTTCACTGGTTTTCGTCCATTGAAAGATGCCGATAATCGCAAATACGACCGTTGGATTATTGATTTCACTTATAACGATTGGGTTGGAGCCGTTTCTCCGTTTGAAAATAAATGGAACTCGTTGGGTGTCAACACGAATTTTATGTTTGATGTACGTTCTAAAAAAAATCAATCAGTGTCTTTTGGTTGGGGTTTTGCCTACGGTTATTCAAACGTGATTACGGACAAAAAACTCACTGAATCTGCTTCAAATACAGTGCTTTTAGCAAATAAAACACAATTAGATGGTTATCAGCACAATTCCATTCGTTCGCACCGGTTTTACATTCCACTTGAATTGCGCTTTGCCTCTAAAAAATGGGATCGATTAAAGTTCATTGTTGGCGCGAATGTTGGTGTTCAACCTTTTGTTCATCAAGTTTTTATGACAGAAACGAATGGAAAAAAATCATATTTCACAAATGTCATCAACGATAGAAACCTGTTGAGTTATGGCGTTCATTTTCGCTTTGGATTTAGAAACTTAGCACTTTTTGGTTCGTATCAATTGAGTCCATTGTTTCATAATGCCGAAAGCACCAAAATCCATCCCATTCAGTTTGGTTTAAGCTTATCTCTTTTTTAATGTTAATCGACACTCACGCACACTTATACGCCGAAGAATTTGACACTGACCGAAGTGAAATGATTCAACGAGCGACCGACGCCAAAGTAAACTATTTATTACTTCCAAACATCGACGTAGAAAGCATTCCGAAAATGGAAGCGCTTGCAGCAACGCATTCAAATTGCATCCAAATGATGGGTTTGCATCCTGCTTATGTGAAAGAAGATTGGGAGCAACAATTGGATTTGATGGAAAAAAAACTGTTCGAAAATCCAAAATTGTACTGTGCTGTTGGCGAAATTGGAATGGATTTATATTGGGACAAAACCTTTATCGATGCTCAAAAAATTGCTTTCAGACGACAAGTTTCTTGGGCGAAAGAATTGGGTTTACCGATTGCCATTCATGCGCGAGAAGCTTTTCCTGAAATCTTAGAAATTTTGGACGATATGAACGACGCATCTTTGAAAGGTGTTTTCCATTGTTTCACAGGTCATGAACAAATTGCACGTCACATCTTGAAATACGGAGGATTTAAACTTGGAATCGGTGGCGTGGTGACGTATAAAAATTCACATTTAGCCGAACTGCTTAAGAAAATCGACTTGGAACATTTAGTCATAGAAACCGACGCACCTTATTTAACACCTATGCCTTTTCGTGGAAAAAGAAACGAAAGTGAATACGTGAAATACGTCGCTGAGAAATTATCGGATATTTACCATGTTTCAGTTGACACGATTGCTGAGATTACGTCTAAGAATGCGGTGGAGTTGTTTCAATTAGAGCGATTTAAAATTTAAAACATGCGCAACATCCTTCTAATCTATACCGGCGGAACAATCTGAATGATTAAAGATGAAAGTGCGAATTTGCTCTTAAACTATAAGAATTCTTTTAAAAGTTCAATTATTTTTTTATCCGTGATACTATCCTTTTCGCCTTTACTATAAATGGAAAGTAAGTAAACTGTTTCATCAATAATTTTCACAAAAGATATAATTCTCGCTCCACCAGACTTCCCTTTGTTTTTAGATGCAATCGCAAGTCGGATTTTATAAACGTCGTTTCCAAGAGGAGTTCCAAAAGTTGGATTTTCTGCAAGTTCTTTGCCAATCTCTTTGAGTTCTGAACGCAGTGAAGCGTACTTTTTTATCAGTTTTTTCGCTTCTTTTTTAAAGTTTTCGGTAAGTTCAACCTTATAACTCATTTAAAAAATCATTAAAAGAAGTGGTTTTTAATTTACCCGCTTTAATCAATTTCATTTCCTCGAAACCATTTTTTAAATTACTAACAATCTCATTTTTTTGAGCGTCTTCATCCGTTTCGATTTTTTTCACGTAATGCAGATTTTTTGCCAATTCAATAAAATGATTGTACTCTTTGTCCGTTGTATAAATTGTAACTTGTCTCATAGTGAATTGTTTACGTGTTCAACTAAAATTCAGTTGATATACTTACAAAGTTATTGTTTTTTAAGTATTTCAACAATAGCATTGAAACTTTATATCAATTGGCATTAAATTGCAAAGAATTCCAAGAGAACCCGCTAAAACAATACTTACTGTTAGAGCAAGAATTTGCAGTAAATCAAAAAAGTTATTTAATTTAGTCCATGCGCAACATCCTTCTAATCTATACTGGCGGAACAATCGGAATGATCAAAGATCAACGAACGGGTGAATTGCGAAGTTTTGATTTCGAATACATCTACGACCACGTTCCAGAATTGGAGCGTTTGCATCTGAAATTGAAAAGTATCAGCTTCGAAAAACCAATCGATTCATCAGAAATTAATTTTGAGAATTGGAAGGAAATAGCAGAAATCATTGAAACAAATTACGATTCTTATGATGGTTTTGTGGTGCTCCACGGTTCCGACACGATGGCATTTACAGCATCTGCGTTGAGTTTTATGTTGCAAGGTTTGAAAAAACCAGTGATTTTAACAGGGTCACAATTACCAATCGGGACCATTCGTACAGATGGGAAAGAAAATTTAATTACTGCAGTTGAAATTGCAGCTGCGTGCGATGAAAATGGCGTAGCAATCGTTCAAGAAGTGGCTGTTTATTTTGAATATTCATTATATCGAGGAAATCGTTGCTCTAAAGTTTCTGCCAATCAATTTGAAGCATTTCAATCGCCCAATTATCCCGAATTAGCAGTTGCTGGTGTAAATATTGATTATGCCAACGACCGTTTATTTCGTTCGCCTTTGACTGAACTTCGTGTTCAAAAAACGCTTTCCAAGCAGATTGGTTTAGTGAAATTATTCCCAGGAATTCCAATGGAATTTTACAGTTCCCTTTTCAATATCGAAAACATAAAAGCAATTGTACTTGAAACTTACGGAGCTGGAAATGCTCCAAGTGATTCCAAATTACAACAGCTAATTGAATTATACATTGAAAAAGGCGGACTCGTTTTGAACGTTACGCAATGCAGTTCAGGCGCAGTAAAACAAGGAACTTATCAAACTTCTTCATTTTTTCAAAAAGTGGGTGTCATCAGCGGTAGAGATTTAACCACGGAAGCAGCTTTAACCAAATTGCAATATTTATTTGGACTTGGAATCTCGAATGAAGAAGTCAACGTTTTGTTGGAACAATCGTTGGTAGGAGAGATGAAGTAAATCTATTGAGAAAAGTAATAATTACTTACTTCGAACAACAATTTCACTAATAAACCCCTTCGCACCAAGACCTAATTAATAATCAAACATCAAAAATTAAGAATCTTATTGTATTGCTTGTTCCAACAACTGCCCGAACCAGTAACAATCTTCGTAAGAATTATAAAGCGGTGCGGGTGCAATGCGGATCACATTTGGTTCGCGCCAATCAGCAACAACACCTAAATCTGAAAGTGCGTTGAACAATGCTTTTCCTTGTCCTTTTGCTTGAATGGAAAGTTGGGCGCCACGTTGCAATTTATCTTTTGGAGTAATCAACTCAAACGTACATTTTTCTTTGTTTTTCTCTGAAATATCTTCAATAACGAACTCCGTGAAAGCAGTCATTAAATCTCTTTTGGCACCAATTCTGTCCATTCCCGCTTCTTCAAAAATCTCCAAAGATGCCAATTGAACAGCCATTCCTAATACAGGTGCATTACTCAATTGCCAACCTTCAGCACCTGGCATTGGCTCAAACCCAGGTTCCATTTGGAAACGTTTTTCTTTGTTGTAACCCCACCAACCAGCGAATCGTGGTAGATTTTTATTATTGGCGTGACGTTCGTGAACAAACATTCCAGAAACACCACCTGGAGATGAATTCAAATATTTGTAACCACACCAAGCAGCAAAATCAACGCCCCAATCGTGTAATTTCAAATTGATATTTCCTGCTGCATGCGCTAAATCAAAACCAACAAAAGCACCAACTTTGTGTCCTGCTTCTGTAATCGCCTTCATATCAAACAATTGACCGGTGTAATAATTCACACCACCAATCATCACTAATGCTAATTCGTCGCCTAATTCTTCGATTTTCGCTAAAATATCTTCCAAACGAATTAGATTTTCTCCTTCTCGTGGTGCAATTTCAACTAAATGATCGTTGGACAAACCGTGAAATTTTACTTGCGATTCCAATGCATATTGATCACTTGGAAAAGCTTTTGCTTCGCATAAAATTTTCGTTCTTTTTCCTTTTGGTTGGTAAAACGAAACCATCAATAAATGCAAGTTCGTTGTCAATGAATGCGTCACCACCACTTCGATTGGCAAAGCACCTACCACATTAGCAGTCAGTTGCGTTAAATTTTCGTGGTAAGCAAACCAAGGTCGTTCCGCTAAAAAGTGTCCTTCTACACCAAATTTCGCCCAGTTTTGTAACTCCTCGTTGACATATTCCACCGCTTTTTTAGGCTGTAAACCCAAGGAATTTCCAGTAAAATAGCGAACCGTTTTCTCGTGGAAAGTTGGTAAATTGAATTTTGAACGAAAATCCTTTAATGGATCTAGTGCATCTAATTTTTTAGCAAATTCAAGGGTGTTTTCAAAAAACATAAGCGGGTTTTAATTGTTACTTTTGTAATATTTACAAATATAATTAAGAAATGAGTACTAAATCCCCAATCAAAAGAGCAGTTTCAGAATCCTTGTTTGCAACAGCGAAAAATTTCTTTCCAGGAGGTGTAAATTCTCCCGTTAGAGCTTTCAAATCTGTTGGCGGAATACCGTTATTTATCAAAAAAGGTGATGGCGCTCGCATTTGGGACGAAGACGACAACGAATTCATCGACTTTTGTTGCAGTTGGGGTCCACTTATTTTAGGACACAATAATCCACACGTTTACAATTCCATCGTTTCAACTTTGCAGAATGGAGCAAGTTTTGGCGCACCGACACGCAAAGAAAACGACCTTGCAAAATTTATTTTAGACCGAATTCCATTCATAGATAAAATGCGTTTTGTGAGTTCAGGAACTGAAGCTGTAATGTCTGCAATTCGTTTGGCAAGAGGATATACAGGAAAAACGAAGATTGTGAAATTTGACGGTTGTTACCACGGTCACGTAGATGCTTTGTTGGTAAATGCTGGTAGTGGTTTGGTAACTTTTGGAACTTCTTCAAGTGCTGGTGTCCCAGAGGTTTTAGCAAATGAGACTTTGGTACTGCCATTAAACGACTTGGAAGCATTGCGCACGTGTTTGGAAAATTACCACCACGATATAGCTTGTATCATCATCGAGCCTGTACCAGCGAATAACGGTTTGTTGTTGCAAGATGGCGTTTTCTTGAACCAATTGCGCGAGTTGTGTACGGAATACAAAGTGTTATTGATTTTCGACGAAGTAATTTCAGGCTTCCGTGTTTCTTTTGGTGGAGCAGCAGAATTGTATGGCATTCAACCAGATATTGTGACATACGGTAAAATCATTGGTGGCGGTTTGCCAGTTGGTGCTTATGGAGCGAAGAAAGAAATAATGGCTTTTGTTTCGCCTGATGGTCCGGTTTATCAAGCAGGAACATTGTCTGGAAATCCAGTGGCAATGGCAGCAGGATTGGCGCAATTGGAAGTTTGTGCACAAGAAGATTTTTATGCGAAGCAAGAAGCGAAAACGAAGTTTATGGTTTCACAATTGAACGAGCACGCAAACGCACACAATTATCCTGTTGAAATCGTTTCAATAGGTTCTATTTTCTGGTTTTCATTCAACGGCCACAAGAAAATTCAAGCGGCAAGTCAAATCAATCCAGATATGAGTAAATTCAATGAATTGCATCATTTCTTATTGAACGAAGGTGTTTATTTCGGTCCAAGCGGTTACGAAGTTGGTTTCATTTCTGAAGCACACCAAGTAAGTGATTTAGAATTTGCGATTGAAAAAATCAAGTTGGGCTTTGTCGCGATTTATGGGGGGAATTGAATAGTATAATAAGTAGAGCTGTCAATATAAGACTACTTACCAAATTAGAGTTTCAATATCAACTAATCAAATTTGGTATGTAACTTCCTCTGAAAACTTTTCAGTGATTGTGTTAAAATTCCCTATGTTTTCAAAAACACCTGTTTCCATAACAGCTTTACCAATCATTTCAATTACTGGTACAGAAACACTGTTTCCAATAAGTTTCATCCATCTTGCACGATTTTCGGGCAATATAAAATCTTCAGGAAATCCTTGAATTTTACATGCTTCTTCTTTAGTTATTCTTCTGAATTCTCCTTTTCGATATACTTCGTTTAAAAATACAGATTTATACTCTGAATCGTTTTTAGCTCTAATTTCTTTAGTTGTAATATAATCATTTGTATCACTTGCGACTAACGTTGGGAAGATATTGGAAGTAGAAAGAAAAACTCTGTTAACTCCAAATAATCCAGTACTTATTTTTGTGTTTTTAAAATCATATCTAACTTCTTCACAAACAATTATTTTTT
Organism: Flavobacteriales bacterium; assembly: GCA_009926905.1. Taxonomy (GTDB): domain Bacteria; phylum Bacteroidota; class Bacteroidia; order Flavobacteriales_D; family Crocinitomicaceae; genus UBA952. The sequence goes on along the minus strand of RFNX01000480.1, from coordinate 803 downwards.
TTTCTTCCAAAGATTTTAAGGTTTTTGAAATTGATATTTTTTTTAACTTTATTGTTCTATCTGATTTTAGTGAGTCAATATAAAATCTATTGTTTGAAGCACATGTCAGAACTTGTTTTTCTTCATCACTTAGCATGACAAGCTCACTATCAATTATCCGATAAGAATAATCAACTTTTTTTAATATGTTGAGTGTAACCAACTCCTCTAATTCATTAACTCTGATAGATTCGTCTAATTCAACAAAATGCTTGTATGATAACGGGTTTCCATCAAGCTTTCCATAGGCGCTTTTTCGTCTATTTTTTAGTAATAAATAACAAATGAATTTTTGTCTTTCAGTTGTTTCTATAATATCCCAAGAATGAATTGTTGAATTTCCATTTCTTAAATCATTAAATAGAAAGTAATCATTAATTCCATTATTAGAGGATAAGCTCATACTTCTTTGCTTAATTTCTTCTCCAAATAAATTTAAGTTTGAAATAGAATTTATTTGATTTTTATTTGATGACACATCAAAATTTGAAATAATATCTTTTAATTGAATTTTATTGCAAATTGGATTTAACAATTTAAATTTATCGTAAAACTCTTTTTCTTTAAAACCAATAATATAAACTCTTAACCTGTTTTGAGGTACTCCATAATCATAAGAGTTTATCAAATAATAATTCGCAAAATATCCTGCTTCTTTAATTCTATCTAAGATATAATTTAAAGCTTCTTTGTTTCTAGGGTCTACTAACCCCTTAACGTTTTCAAAAATAAAAGCTTTTGGTTTAGATTGATTTAAAAGAAAA
>RFNX01000124.1 GCA_009926905.1 Flavobacteriales bacterium | reverse complement strand
TTCAGTAGAAGTTAAGGATTGCCTTTATTTTTGACACAATATAAAAATGATTATCATGAAAAAAATAGTATTATCAACTTTGTTAGTTACTCAGTTATTTTCTTTGTCTAATTTATTTGGACAAGACACCTTGTTTTCAGCTTCTAATCCAAATGAGGCTTATGATTTACAGGGGTATATGGGGATGTTTTTTTTACGTACTCCACAATGTAAAAAATATACAGTATCAGAAATTGGAGTAAAAACGCATAGCACTTCGTTAGCAGGTTCTTTTAAATTGGGATTGTATAATTCCGGCACTTTAATTTATCAATCTAGTGAGATTCAAGTTCCTGATGGCCAAGGATATTATAGTGTCGCAATTCCTGATGGGATTGGGGTTTATAACGAAAATGTTGAAATAGGTGTTTTAGTTTTACCTTCATCCAATGCAGTTAAATTTGAAAGAATCACCAATTTTGCCGATAATGTAACAGGTGAAATAGAAAATTCTAACACCGCAATTTCAATTAGTAATACTACTTATCCAAATTTTCCAGAACCCTTTACTTCAACTGTAGCTTGGTACGGGCTTTTGGGTATGACAATTAAAGGTGAATTAATTCCATTAAATATAAATGTTTCTGAAAATTCAGGTATTGCAAATGACGGTATAATTTGTGAAAATTCAAATGTGTTGCTTTCTGCTGGAGCACCTAGTTACTTGAATTTTGCTTGGAGTAATGGACCTGCAACTTTAAATAATAATGTAACACCAATAAGTACTACAACTTATACAGTAACTGTTTCTTATGGTGATTGTCAAAACATTGCTTCAAAAACAATTACCGTTTTACCTTTACCAAACGTTGGAACAACTACAAATGACTTTACAATTTCTGCAACAACCTCTAACGCAACTTACCAATGGATTAATTGTGCGAATAACCAAGTTATTTCGGGAGCAACGAGTCAATCATATACTGCAACAGCAAATGGAGAATATGCAGTGATTGTAACTCAAAACGATTGTTCTGACACGAGTGCATGTACTACATTTTCAACAATTGGATTGAATGAATTGAGTGCTAGTTTCAATTTGTATCCAAATCCAGCGA
>RFNX01000279.1 GCA_009926905.1 Flavobacteriales bacterium | reverse complement strand
TGATTTGTTGACCATCGAAGGTACAGAATTAATGGAAAATGTTGCTATCCTTGATATAAGTGGGAAAGTACTTTTCAGTTCAACTAATGCATCTGTAATTCACAATTTGAATATTGAATCATTGAGTAGAGGAATGTATTTAGTTCGCTTTATTTCAAACAACGAAACATACACTAAACAATTTGTAAAACAGTAAACCAAACTTTAATTCAATAAAATCAAAAGCGTCGAGGAAACATGGCGCTTTTTTGTTGCAATAAACATTTTTTTCTTAATTTTCTTTCCTTAATTGAGAAGCCTTTATGGTTCATTTTTCATCCATTAGCTTACAAAAAAAATCCTTCAATTTTCAAATCTTCGAATTATTTCATTTTCAAATTAATGCCTTTTCTGCAGTTCAGAACAAATAACTGCATTTCGTAACATTCTATTGAAAAATTCAAGGGTTTTCCCTTTCTTTGTTGCGCTTTTAAAAAATTGTAGTATGCAACCATTAAAAACCTACCTCAACTTAAAAATTCAAACAAGCATTTTCTTGCTTTTTGGTTTTTTCTTATTTTTATCTCCAAATGCAAAAGCGCAAGTAGCTGGTGAAAACTGGGAAATTGTCAATTACTCCAATGATTTGAATTGGGGTTCTGTTACTTATGGAAATGGTAGGTATGTGGCTTTGGCTACTTCAGGTATCGGTTCTCGTGTGATGACCTCCACGGATGGCATTACATGGGTAAGAAGTTTAACCCCTGTTGATAATAGTTGGCGCTCAATTACCTATGGAAATGGTTTATTCGTGGCTGTTTCAAGTTCGGGAACTGGAAATCGGGTGATGACTAGCCCTGATGGAATTAATTGGACAAGTAGAGCTTCAGCGGCGGATAATACTTGGATTTCCGTGACTTATGGAAATGGTTTATTCGTTGCTGTTTCAATAAGTGGAACTGGAAATAGAGTAATGACAAGCCCTGATGGAATTACATGGACAAGTAGAACTTCTGCGGCGGATAATGATTGGACTTCAGTGACTTATGGCAATGGTTTGTTTGTAGCTGTTTCACAATCTGGAACTGGAAACAGAGTAATGACAAGCCCTGATGGAATTACATGGACAAGTAGAACTTCTGCGGCTAATAATGTTTGGAGTTCAGTGACTTATGGCAATGGGCTTTTTGTTGCAGTTGCATCTTCAGGAACTGGGAATTATGTAATGACAAGCCCTGATGGAATTACATGGACAAGTAGAAATGCTGCGACTAATAATGACTGGTCCTCTTTGACGTATGGAAATGGTTTGTTTGTGGCTTTATCATTTTCTGGTGGAAATCGTGTGATGACTAGCCCTGATGGAATTAATTGGACAAGTGTAACAGCAGCGGTTAATATCAGATGGCAATCTGTGACTTATGGAAATGGTTTGTTTGTAGCTGTTTCAGATGATGTAAATGGATTAGGAAATCGAGTAATGACCAGCTCAGATGGTATAACCTGGACAAGTAGAACTTATCCAGCCGATATTTCTTGGCGCTCTGTGACTTACGGTAATGGTTTGTTCGTAGCTGTCGCAACCTATGGTGGATATGCAGAAGGAAATCTCGTTATGACTAGCCCGAATGGAATTACTTGGACAAATAGAACTTCTGCTGCTGATAATCAATGGAACTCTGTCACTTATGGGAATGGTTTGTTCGTGGCTGTTTCACAAAATGGAACAGGAAATCGTGTGATGACAAGCCCTGATGGAATTACATGGACAAGTAGAAATGCTGCGGCGGATAATGCTTGGACTTCAGTGACTTATGGCAATGGTTTATTCGTTGCTGTTTCGATAAGTGGAACCGGAAATAGAGTAATGACAAGCCCTGATGGAATTACATGGACAAGTAGAACTTCTGCTGCTAATAATTTTTGGCGCTCTATTACCTTTGGAGATGGTTTGTTTGTGGCTGTTTCACAAACTGGAACCGGAAATAGAGTAATGACAAGCCCTGATGGAATTACATGGACAAGTAGAAATGCTGCGGCGGATAATGATTGGAATTCAGTGACTTATGGAAATGGATTGTTTGTGGCTGTTTCAGGATCTGGATCAGGAAATCGCGTTATGACAAGTCCAGATGGGATTACTTGGACAAGTAGAACTTCAGCTGCTAATAATCAATGGTTTTCTATAACTTATGGAAATGGTTTATTCGTGGCTGTTTCACAATCTGGAACTGGAAATCGTGTGATGACAAGCCCAGATGGTATTACTTGGACAAGTAGAACTTCTGCTGCTGATAATTCTTGGCTATCAGTTGCCTATGGGGGAAATAAATTCGTAGCTGTTGCTGCCTCTGGTATAACTAATAGAGTAATGATTTCTCAAGGAATTTCTTGTACTAACCCAGTTATCACCACCCAACCATCATCTCAATCAGCATCAAACGGAACGAATGCAACCTTTACAACTGTAGCAACGGGAGATAATTTAACATATCAATGGCAAGTGAGTACAAATGCTGGTTCTACTTGGGCAGATCTTTCAGGAGAGACAAATAGTACTTATACTTTTAACAACGTTCAAAGTGGTGATAACAATAAACAATTTAGAGTAATAGTTTCGAGTGGTTCTTGTTCAGTTACTTCAACGGTAGGAGTATTAACTGTTATAACTTGTACACCTCCAACTCCCACTATTTCTGTGGTTGAAACTTCAGGAACAACCAACAATGATGGTACAATTTGCGGCAGTGCAAGCACCAGTTTAACTGCAAATGGTGGTTCTACTTATCTTTGGTCAACTAGTGCAACAACTTCTACTATAAATATATCTCCTTCCTCAACAACAACATATACGGTAACTGCGACAAGTGGAGATGGCTGTACAGCAACAGCAACTCAAACCTAACCGTTGTTACTTCACCAACTGCCTCGATTTCAGTTTCTGAAACTAGTGGAACAACGAACAATGATGGAACAATTTGTTCTGGTACAAGTGCAACTTTGACTGCAACTGGAGGAACTTCTTACGCTTGGTCAACTGGTGCAACAACTGCTTCTATTACACCAAGTCCAAGTGCAACAACAACTTATACGGTAACTGTAACCAATGCAAATGGCTGTACAGCAACAGCAAACCAAAATTTAACTGTTACAGCTTTACCAACTCCAAGTATTTCAGTAACTGAAACTTCAGGTACCACAAATAATGATGGAATAATTTGTAATGGATCAAACGTAACTCTAACGGCATCTGGGGGAACGTCTTACGTTTGGTCAACGAGTGCTACAACAGCATCAATTTCGCCAAGCCCGTCGTCAACTACAAGCTATTCGGTGACAGTTTCAAATGCAAATGGATGTACCGCGAATACAAGCCGCACAGTTACAGTACTTAGTAGCTCTTCATCGGTATCAATTGACTTAACAGAAAGTAGTGCTGGCACTAACGATGACGGAACAATTTGTGGAGGCGCATCAGTTGTTTTGAATGCCACCGCATCTCAAAGCTATCTTTGGTCAAATGGAGCAACAACACAAAGTATTACCGTTAATCCAAACTCAACTATAACATACACTGTAACAGCTGTGAGTGCAGGTTCCTGTGGTAATGCTAGTGATTCAAGAATAGTTACAGTAATTCCAATCATTACTTCAATTGGTAATATAAGCGGTTTAACCAACCTTGGGGGATTAACCACAACTACATATTCAGTTGCTGCTGTACCTGGCGCTACTTCATACAATTGGGGACTTCCTGCAGGAATGTCTATTGCGTCTTCCACTGGAAATTCAATTACAGTAAATATTGCTCCAAGTTTTAGTGGGGGTCAAGTTACAGTTTACGCAATGAACAGTTGTTCACAGTCAGCAACGAAAGTTTTAAACGTAAGTGCGAGTGTAGCATCTTCGGGTTCAATTTCTATAACAGGTTCGATAGTTGTTTGTCAAGGACAAGTGTTTACTTACAGTGTTGCTTCCTTACCAGGAGCACAGTATGTTTGGACTTTACCAAGTGGCATTCAATATGTGGATATTTCAGCAAGTAATAACTCAAGTGTTCAGGTGTTAGTTACTTCATTATTTGTTTCAGGAACAATTAGTGTAGTTCGCTCCACATCAACAGCAAGTTTGTCAACAAATCGTTCTTTAAGTATTTTGGCTACTCCTTCCGCAATTATTGGACAAAATTCTCTTTGTATTGGTTCAACAGCAAGTTATTCGGTTTCTACAGTAAGTGGTGCAACGGGATATAACTGGGAAGTTCCGGTTGGAGTGAACATTGTTAGTGGTCAAGGAACAACTTCTATTACAGTTGAAGTTACTGGAGGTTATAATGGTGGAACATTATTTGTACAAGCAACGAACACTTGTGGACAAAGTCCAAAGCGCAGTAAAATTCTTTTAATGTCTCCACTACCAAGTGCTATTTCAGGAAGTGCTCAGTTGTGCCCAAATGCAACCGGGACTTATTCCATTACTTCTTCTGGAGCATATTTAGCGTATGACTGGGTTTTACCTAGTGGGTTAAGCATTCAAAGTGGATCAAACACAGCTTCAATTTCAATACAGGCATCCAGTGGTTTTACAAGCGGGACTTTAAAAGTTCGAACCCTAACAGATTGTGGATGGAGTGCTTATAAAACATTCGGAATCAGTGCAGCTCCAAGTAGACCAGGAATGATTTCAGGTACAACACTCATTTGTGGTGCCACAAACAATATCGTAAACACAAGTGGCGGCATACAGCAAACAACAAGTAGCAATACATTTACATATAGTGTTCCTTCCGCTTCAACTCCTGGTGTGACATTCAATTGGACAATGCCTAATGGTGCAAGTTTAATAAGTGGACAAGGTACAAATCAGGTAACAGTTAGCTTCAACACCAGTGTTTTTGCGCAAGGAAATCTTTCAGTCGTTGCAGTTTCTTCATGTGGTACAAGTGCTGTACGCAACCTAAGTGTTGCAGTTTCTCGTGCTACACTTTTAGGCCCTGAACTAATTAATGGACTTACAACAGCTACTTATTCTGTACCATCTGGTTCAGGAACAGCCTACAGTTGGACATTACCAAGCTGGATGACAGTAGTTGGGGGAAGTTTAACAAGTAATTCTGTCACAGTAAGTTTTGGTACAGACAACTGTGGTTCAGGTTCGGTGTCTTTAGTTGTCACAAATATATGTGGAAGCCAATACACTTTAACAAAAAATGTTAGAATGAGCAACAGAACAAAAATTGCTAATACTTATGTTATCAATAATCCTGACACTTACACACAAATATTTGCAGATAATGTGACTGGTGCTACAGGATATCGCTTTAAGATTGTTGGACCGGGATTAAGCGGTGGTCAACAAATAATTACAACAACAAATCGTTGTTTTCGTTTTATAGATTTAAATGGGGCTGTTTTTGGAAGTAATTACCAAGTTCAAGTTGCAGTTAAAACGAACTCAACAAGTTTTGAGACTAACGGTTATGGATGTGATGTTACAATAAAATACAGGGATAAATCAACGTATTTAACAAATGCTTGTGGAAGTTCGATATCATTAAATTCAAATTTGACAATACAAACTGTACTTTGGTCAACAGGTTATAAAGTCAAGGTTTCAGGTGGTAATTTGACTGTACCAGTAGAGTTAGTTAAATCTACAACAGGATTTAGATTGAATGAAATTCCAGGAGTAATTAATGGGCAAACATACTTCGTTCAAGTGGCGGTACGCTACCAAGATGGAAGTTCATTTGGGCCATTTAATGCTGGTTGTAGCTACAATGCTGTTGATGCTACAACTCAGTTAATATCATCTAATTGTGGAATGACAGGTGCTTCATTTACAACTGAAATTAAGGCAACATCAGTCTCAGGTATAAATGGTTATCGATTTAGAATTTCAGGCTCAAACTTGACAACTCCAGTTATTGTTGACAAAACCACACCTTCCTTTACATTTAATGAAGTAAGCGGTGCAACAATAAATACTACTTATTCTGTTGAAGTTGCTACACTATATTCTGATGGTGTTACTTATGGACCTTACGGTGCGTCTTGCTTAGTAACCCTTGGTACATCTCAAGTTGGAATTTTTGAAAGTACGGATGTTGAAGCGCAAGAAGCTATTAAACAACAAGAAGAAGCAAATGAATCACAGAATCTGTTGAATGCGGATTCGGAAAATGGTTTAATTTCAAACTGGGAAGTAACACTTTACCCTAACCCAACAAGCGAAAAAGTTAATATTCATTCCACAGAAAAATTGACAAAAATTGTATTGATGGACATGAATGGCAAAGTGATTTATACCCTAACGCCTCAATCTTTAGAATCAGAAATTAATTTAGATTACCTAAATAGTGGAATGTACTTGCTTCAAATCTCAACAGATAAGACAAGTATTAATAAACCTATAATGAAAAACTAAATAGCTAACATAGATAGCAAAAAAAGCGTCGAGGAAACTTGGCGCTTTTTTGTTTTTTTTACCATTAAGAAGTTAAGGAGCATTAAGGGTATTTCTTCTTAATTTTCTTAATTCCTTAATGGTTAGTTTTTTCCGCAACGTTTAAATATTTAAAAACAAAAAACTGCAATTATTAATTTTTTTTAACAGCTATTAGGAATTATAAAGGGTTAACCCTTACTTTGTTGTCTTAAATAAAAAAAATCATTATGAAAAAATTATTATGCTTGTTTTTACTGCTGACTAATTTAAGCTTTGGTCAGGATTTCATTACCAAATGGACATATCCAAATGGTTCTTCTGATGTTAAATTTGAAGCATTAACAACAGCTTCTCCTGTAAATTATTCTTATACGCTGAGCACAGGTGGCAGTGGTTCAGGTACATTTACACAATCAACTTATGGATCAGTTAGCTTACCAATTACCATT
>RFNX01000556.1 GCA_009926905.1 Flavobacteriales bacterium | reverse complement strand
ATTTATTTAGGAAGTTATCTATTTCAGTTGGTCGTACGAAAAACAAAAGTCAACTAAAATTTAAAATAAAAACAGCTTAAAAATTTTACAAAATATGGTTGAAATAAAAAATATATCAAAATCTTTCCAGCAAAAAGATGGAGTAATCAAAGCATTAGATGATGTCAATTTATCAATTTCAAAAGGAGACATTGTTGGAATAATAGGAACTTCTGGAGCAGGAAAAAGCACATTGATTCGCTGTTTAAACTTGTTAGAAAAGCCTGATGAAGGAGAAATTATCATCAATGGTAACGATCTTACAAAGTTGGATGCTAGAGATTTGCAAAATGAGCGAAAAAAAATTGGAATGATTTTTCAACACATCAATCTATTTTCCTCCAAAACAGTTTATGAAAATATCGCTTTACCTCTGCGATTTGCTGGCGAATCAAGACACGAAATCAAAAGGAAAGTACTCGATTTACTTGACTTAGTTGGACTAAAAGACAAAGCAAATGAGTATCCGAGTAGCCTTTCTGGGGGACAGAAACAGCGAGTAGCAATTGCAAGATCACTTGTAACAGAACCGTATTTTTTGCTCTGCGATGAAGCAACAAGTGCTTTGGATCCAATAAATACCAATTCTATTTTACAATTGTTGGGAGAAATTAATCAGAAACTTGGTTTAACTATTCTTTTGATAACCCACGAAATGGATGTCGTGAAATCCATCTGTAATCAAATAGCAATCATTGAAAAAGGAAAAATTATATCGCACGGTTCGCTTGATGAAATTTACGATGAATCACAAAAAAATGAAAGTATAAATAGTTTATTACACTCTAATTCTCTTAATATGCCACTGGAATTTACAAGAAAAATTAAAAATGAGTTTACTGAAGGACTACATCCTTTGCTCGAAATTCAACTCAATGGAAACGTCAAATTTGAAGCAATTTTAAAACTACTTTTAAACACATTCAAAATTCCTCATACCATCTTAAAGGCAGATGTTGAATATTTCGGAAAAGCAAATTTTGGTCAAATTTTAATTCAACTTAAAGGCAATGTAACTGAAAATGATTCGCTCATTCATTATTTAAGTTCCAATAATGTAAACCATTCAATTAAAGGCTATGCTTGATAGTACATTTGAATTACTTAAGAATGGATTACTGGAAACAATTTTCATGACCTTTGCTTCTTGTTTTTTTGGATTTTTAATTGGACTTCCTGTGGGAGTAGTTCTGTTTTTAACTCGGAAAAATCAGTTGTTTGAGAATATTTTTTTTCATCAAATCATTTCAATTCTTGTCAATGTTTTTCGTTCCATTCCTTTCATCATTCTCATCGTTTGGATGATACCTTTTACTCGTTCATTGGTTGGAACTTCGATTGGTGTTGCCGCTGCTTTGGTTCCTTTGAGCATTGGTGCTGCACCGTTTATTGCGCGTTTAATCGAAAACAGTTTGTTAGAAATTCCAAGTGGTTTGATTGAAGCTGCAAGATCTATGGGCGCTCGACCAATCCAAATAATCACTCATGTTTTGCTTCCTGAAGCACTTCCTTCAATTGTTAATAATGTGACTATTACACTTATCACTTTAGTGGGGTATTCTGCAATGGGCGGTGCAGTTGGTGCTGGAGGATTGGGTCAAATTGGCTATCAATATGGTTACATTGGCTACGATTCATTTATCATGTCAGTAGTACTTATTTTGCTCATATCACTCGTTTTTATTATTCAATTCTTAGGCAATCGCCTTGCTAAAAAAGTTAACCACAGATGAAAAAATCGCTATTTATTATTGGAATTTTAATCAGTTCCGCCTTGTTAAATGCTTGTGGATCAAATAAAAAGAATGACCCCAATCACATTGTTGTTGGAATCACTTCAGGACCTGAACGAGAATTGGCTGAAGCTGCCAAAATTGAAGCAAAAAAACGCTTTGGATTAGAAGTCGAATTGGTGACTTTTAACGATTATGTAATGCCAAACGAAGCACTCAATCAAGGAGATATAGATGTGAATGTCTATCAACATGTACCTTATTTAAAGGAGCAATACAAACAAAGAAATTACAAATTTGCGGTCATAGGAAACACGTTTGTTTACCCAATTGTTGGCTATTCAAAGAAAATTAAAAAGATTGAACAATTGAAAAATGGCAGCACAGTTGTGATTCCAAATGATCCAACCAATGGAGGACGTTCGTTGTTGTTATTGCAAAAATATCATTTGATTAAATTGCGAAAAGGAGTAGGATTGTTACCACGATTAATTGATATCGTTTCAAATCCGAAAAAATTAAAATTTTTGGAGATTGAAGCACCACAATTGCCACGTGTTTTGGATGATGATAAAGTGACAATAGCTATCATTAATAACAATTTTGCGGCGCAAGCTGGTTTGAATCCAAAGAAACAAGGGTTATTAATCGAAGACAAAGATTCACCTTATGTCAATGTGATTGTCTCACGAATTGATAACAAGGACGATGCGAAAATTCTCAATTTC
>RFNX01000349.1 GCA_009926905.1 Flavobacteriales bacterium | reverse complement strand
GAACTGTCGCATTGTCTGTAAGCAACGATTTTCCGTGTCCTGGAAGGTCAATAAATAGTTTTTGATACGGCAATTCTGACAAAGGAAGAAAATCCCACATCGTCATTGATTCTAAAAATCCATGCAAAAAAACAAGGAATTGCCTGAACCTTCAATTTTGGAATGTAGCACTGAGGAGTTTTAAGCGTTCATCAATTCTTCGATTTCCTCAGCTTCCAATGGAATGTCTTTCATCAAATTAAATGGCGCTCCTGATGCTTGAATCACTAAATCGTCTTCCAAACGAATTCCCAAACCTTCTTCAGGAATGTAAATGCCAGGCTCGCAAGTAAATACCATTCCAGCTTGAATAGGCTCGTGCCATAAACCAACATCATGCGTGTCCAATCCCAAGAAATGAGAAGTTCCATGCATGAAATATTTTTTGTAAGCTGGCCAATCAGGATTTTGAGTGGCGATGTCTTGTGTAGAAATCAAACCCAATTTCACCAATTGTTCTTCCATCAAATGCCCTACTTGTTTGTGGTATTCAGCCATAATTGTTCCTGCAACTAATAATTTTTCGGCTTCTTTTTTCACATGTAAAACCGAATTATACACTTCTTTCTGGCGCGCTGTAAAACGTCCATTCACAGGAATACAACGCGTTAAATCCGAAGAATAATTGGCATATTCAGCTCCAACATCTAATAAAATAACATCACCGTCATTGCATTGCTGATTGTTTTCGATGTAATGCAACACACACGCATTTTTCCCTGAGGCAACGATCGGTGTATAAGCAAAACCTTTAGAACGGTTACGTAAAAATTCGTGTGACAATTCTGCTTCAATTTCGTATTCCCAAACTCCCGGTTTGATAAAACCTAATAATCTTCTTACACCAGCTTCTGTGATTTTACAAGCGCGTTGCATCAATTCAATTTCGATAGCATCTTTAATCGAACGAATTTTGTGCATGATTGGCGCTGACTTAAAAACTTGGTGTGCAGGATAATCTTGTTTCACTTGTTTGATAAAACGATCCTCACGCGTTTCCACTTCGGTATTTGCTCGAAGGTGTTCGTTTGTATTCAAATATATTCCTTTTGCTTCCGCCATCATTTGTTTAAAAATCGTTGGAAACTGTTGCAACCAATAAATCGTTTTGATTCCAGAAGTTTCAAACGCAGCCGATTTCGTTAATTTTTCACCTTCCCAAACAGCAATTAAATCGCTCGTTTCTTTCAAAAACAAAACTTCACGATGAGCAGGATTACTCGCATTTGGAAATAAACCAAAATGGATTCTTCTTGATCGACACCAGACAATGCTAAAATATCGCGGTGTTGTTGAAAAGGCATGGTACTGTCAGCACTTACCGGATAAATATCATTAGAATTGAAAACAGCTAATGTGCCAGCTTCCATTTGAGAAGCGAAATTATTTCTATTTTTTATATAAAGACTAGCGTTGATGCGATCGTATTTCATACTCTTGTTTTTGATTCGCCACGGCGAATTAATGATTTATAAAATTATATAATTTTCCTAAGATGAAAAGACTTAAAAATTGCTGAAAACAAAAAAGCACCATTTCATTTAGAAACAGTGCTTTAAATATTTAACTAAATGAATTTATTTTGCTGAAGCCATGTCGCTCGGGTGTTCAACTGTTGTTTTTCCGTATGCGTCACAACTTGTTTTACCACTTTTACAAGAAGCAAGCACTAAAACAACAACTGTAATTCCAAGTAATAAAGTAGCTTTTAATTTCATTTTTCTGATTTTTAATTTGTAATAGAGTACTAAATTAAAGGGAATTATGGAACTAACAAAACAATTGATGAATTTATTTCCCTAAAATACAACTTATTGTGAAAAGCGGTTCATTTTTGATATAAAAATCACTTATTAATTGGATTAAGAACTTGAAAACTATTGATTCGGAATTGTAAAACTCAAAACAGCTTCATGAGAGTAATACTTGTTTAAACTCATTAATGGACCAAAAGTAATTTGAGCACTATATCCCAAATAAAATTTCTTTAAGAAATAGAATCCAACATTTGCACCTAAAAATTTTGTGTTTCGTGCTGCTAAGCCAATTTGCAACCAAGGATTTACTTTAAATTGAACATTTAGCGTTGCTGCCATTTTTAAAAAATCTGTTTGAACTAATAGACGCGGTGTAAGTTCCATTTGTTTTCCTAGTCGAAATTTATAGGAGCTTTGTAAGTAATAATGACGTTCGTAAGTAAATGTATAACTAGACTTTTTTCTTTGATCTGTAAGTTGTGTCATCCCAAGACCTATTTGCCAGTTAGAAATTTTATAGTTAATTCCAAAATCAGCACTAAAATTAGTTGTAAAGTATCTCCAGGTAAAGAAGGATCGGGATTTGAGGTTGGTGTAATCCATTTTGGATTGATTCTATAAAAATTCATTCCGAGATTTGTTCCAAAAGACAAAAGTTGTTTTTCACCCAATTTCAAATGATACGCATACGAGAGTTTTGCTTTTTGTACTTGTGCAAATCCAATCTTTTGTATTTGATAAATGAAACCTACTCCACTGTTTATTTTGTCCAGTTTTTGGGCGTATTGAACATTGATTGTTCGCGGACGTCCATTTAATCCAATCCATTGGTCGCGCCCAAAAACTACTGCTTCGTATTTGTTTTCAAGGCCTGTCATTGCTGGAAGATAGAATTGCTGAACATTCCAAAAGTTGTAATAATATGATTCTTGCTGCCCAAAAGTTGAAACAGAACTAAAAAGCGAAACAAATATGAATAAACGTGCTAAATGCATATATGTCATTACTTTACTTTGCGTTTGGCTTCAATCATTTTAAAAGCATCATCAATCGGAAATGAAGGCTCTTTGGATTTTTTAGCCTCATCATAAAGCTTAATATCTTCCAATTCTTCTAATTCTTCCATAATTGCCTTAAAATCCTTCATTGGAAGTACAACTGATATTTTCTTGCCAGTATTATCAATGATGTATTTAGGATTGAGAGCGTGCATACCAATTTTTTTAAGATAAGAAATGTTCTATCAAATTTAGAGATAAATATAAATACCAATCAAAATAATTTTCTAAAAATGGTAGAGGAATGTAATCTTCTCCTAGAAGCTATTTTTCCTGAAAGGCTATTTTTTAACCGACGTGTCAAATCCTCACTTTCAGTTTTAAATCTACATATTTCCAGCAGATATTCAAGATTTCAAGTAAAATCAATATTTCATATTTACAAACAGTTATTTGACATCCAATTCATTTATCAAAACTATTGCTTTGTACTAACATTAAATTACACATAACTAAATCATTATTAAGTGTTTATTTTTGGTTGCTTGTTCATTTTTAACTTGTTAATTCATTCTTTTTATTTAGAACCATTCTAAAATACCTTTTTTGTGGTATTGTGTAAAAGCCATTTGCTACCGAATTTTGTCTTCAAATAATTCAATGAAAAACATAAACATAAAAGTTATTGCAGTTGCATTTTTAGCACTCGCATCAGTTACAAGTTGTAAGAAAAAAGGTTGTACAGACCCAACAGCATATAATTATTCTTCGGAAGCAAAAAAAGACGATGGTTCTTGTAGCTACGATGCGCCTTATACTATTCCCACAACTTACGATTTCACCGATGCAAACGGAAATAATACAGTTAGCTACAGTGGACAAACTGACCGTTTGAATCAATTACGCGAAATGGTTGTATTGATGAAATCAGCAACAACGACAATTGTATATCCTGAGGATTTAAAAGCGATGTTTGCAAATACAGGAGGAAATGGAAACGGAAATTTTAGCTTCACTTCACCAAAACAATTAAAAGATAAATGTTTTTCAGTGGATCAGGCCTTGTTTGAAACGTGGATGGATAAATTGGCGCTTGCAAGTGTTTCTTTTGGTTCACAAGCAGCTGATGGTCAGGCTGGTGTTTTGACATCAGGAACATCCACTTACTTATTCGATGAAAACGGAAAAGAGTATTTACAATTCATCGAAAAAGGTTTGATGGGCGCTGTGTTTATGAATCAAGCTTTAAACGTGTATTTTGTTGAAGAAATAAATGTTGATAATACAACCGCTGTAGATGCAGTAAATGGAAAGTATTACACTGAAATGGAGCATCATTTTGACGAAGCTTTTGGTTACTTCGGAGTAGATATTGATTTTCCAACAACGATACCCACAGATTTCTGGGGGAAATACTGTAATAGCCAAAATGCAACGTTGAACTCAAATGCTGACATGATTAACAATTTCAGAAAAGGAAGAGCAGCAATTTCGAATAAATACATAACTGATCGCGACAAAGCCATTACAGCTATTTCAAAAGAATGGGAAGAAATTTCAGCCTTCCAAGCGAAAAAATATTTGCAAGATGCCATTGGATTCTTCGGTAACGATGATGCAAAATATTTACACGCACTTTCAGAAGCGTATGCATTCTCTTGGAATTTAAGATACGCTCCTGAGGCAACAAGAAGATTTACACCAACTTCACACACAATATTAATGAATTTGTACAAATCAAATTTCTGGGAAATGACTATTGCTGATTTGAATGCAATCATCTCAGAAATAGACGCTAAATATTAAACTCCAACAAGAAAAAATATGAAACGTATCATTTTTGGAATTTTAATCGGAACCTTAGTTTTTGTAACTGCTTGTAATAAAGACAAGAACAAAAAAGAAGATTTTGATAAAGCAGCATTGTTGAAGAATTTTTCAGATAACATTATCCAACCGCGTTATGCCGATTTTAAAACTAAAATTGATAGCCTTGAAATAGTGTTTTCAACCTTTCAAGCAAATCCATCGGAAGCAAAATTTGATGATGTTTTAACACAATGGAAAGCTTGTTACTTGAGTTTTCAACGTGTTAAAACATTTGATTTTGGTCCAGCGATGAATACAGGGTTTAAAGGCGCAATCGGAACTTTCCCTACAGATACAACACAAATTAGTTCAAACATCACAGCCGGAACTTATAATTTAGCAACAGCTACTAATGCAGATGCAGTTGGATTAGCAGCTTTAGATTATTTGTTTTTTAATTCAAATGCCTACGCAAACCTTACATCCGACGTGGCCTATGGTCAATATTGTTTGGACGTAATTCAAAAAATGAAAGCAGAAACAGACGCTGTTGTATCGGCATGGTCTTCTTTTAAATCAACATTCATTGCTTCAACTGGAAATGAATCTACATCGATGTTTTCAATGTTAGTAAACGATTTTTGTCAAGATTGGGAAGAAGCAAAAGCGGCTAAATTAGGTATTCCACTTGGGAAATATAGCTTGGGAATTCAACGTCCAGAATACATCGAAGCGCGTTATTCAGGTTATTCATTACCCATTCTTAAAGCAAGTTTAAAAAGCATCGCTGAAATCTATTCAGGTATTGGAATCAATGGTCAAGATGGCGTTGGATTTGACGACTATTTAATTGCTTTGAAAAAAGAAAGCTTAAATTCAGTTATCAAAGATAAATTCAGAGAAATTGATTCGAGTTTTTATGTTTTCAATTTAAGTCTTCAATCAGAACTAACGCAAAATCCTGTGGCTTTAGAAGATTTATTTAATGCGATTTCACAACAAGTCGTTTACATCAAAACAGATATGACCGCATCGTTTGGAATTCTTATAACTTATCAAGATAACGACGGTGATTGATAAAGCGAAAATCCACCAATTTTTTAATCCTTTTCAACAGGTTAGCATTGCTCCACTAATTGTTTTTAGAATAATTTTTGGGGCTTTGATGCTTATTGGTACTTCGCGTTTTATTTTAAATGGTTGGGTGCAAAAATTGTATATTGAACCTACCTTTTTCTTTCCATTCTTGGGTTTTGAGTGGGTAAAACCACTTCCTGGAAATTGGATGTTTTTGCCTTTTATTTTGCTGTTTGTGAGTGCCTTGTTTTTTATGCTAGGCTTCTTTTACCGAATAGCTTCCGTTGTTTTATTTTTGAGTTTCACTTACATCGAACTACTCGACAAAACAAATTACCTAAACCATTATTATTTCGTAAGCTTGGTGGCGTTTTTAATGCAGTTTTTACCTGCAAATCGTTATTGCTCACTTGATGTATATTTGAATTTGACTCCAAAACAATTCATTGTTTCTAAGTGGAATATAGGAATTTTAAAGTTTCAATTGGGAATCGTTTATGTTTTTGCAGGTATTGCCAAACTCAATTCAGATTGGTTGTTCGACGCAAATCCTTTGAAAATTTGGTTGCAAGCACATCATCATTTGCCTGTTGTTG
>RFNX01000378.1 GCA_009926905.1 Flavobacteriales bacterium | reverse complement strand
GTTAGAAAAAAATGAATTAAACGAATTCAGGCTTTTCACGATTAATTAATTCTTAATTTTGCGCCCGATGACAACAGAACAAATTCAGAAACCGTCACTCTTCAAGATTTATTTGGTGTTTACCAAATTCAGACTTTCATTTTTGGTGATTTTATCTGCCTTGTCTGGATATTTATTTGCCGGAGGATCGGATTTATTAGAAATTTTCTATTTGATGGTGGGAGGAACGTTGGTGACTGCAGCATCCAATGGTGGAAATCAAATTTGGGAACGCGACTTGGATAAACTGATGAAACGCACTACGAATCGTCCGTTGCCACAAGGTTGGATGTCTATGACGGAAGCTTATGTTGTTTGTGCAATATCCTTAATCGTTGGAACAGCAATGTTGTATGAGATTAATTGGCAAAGTGCTGTTCTTGGATTTGGAGCATTTTTCTCATACGTATTTATTTATACACCGATGAAGCGCCTTTCTCCGTGGGCAGTTTTTGTTGGTGCTTTTCCTGGTGCAATTCCTCCGTTTTTAGGTGCAATAGCAGCAACTGGAAAATTTGGATTTTTACCTGGAATTTTATTTTTCGTGCAATTTACATGGCAATTTCCTCATTTTTGGGCAATTGCTTGGGTGCTTTACGACGATTACAAAGCTGGTGGTTTTTCGCTACTTCCAGCAAAATCAGGTAGGTCTAAACAATCTGCATTTTTAATTATGGTCTATTCATTGGCTTTGATTCCTTTCAGTTTGGTTCCTTGGTTGTTGGGATGGACAGGTTTGCCAACGTTAATTATCGCTTCTACATTTGGAATTGGGTTCTTTATTTACTCTTATAAATTATTTATTAGTTGCGAAGTTGCAGATGCGCGTAAACTTATGTTCGCTTCGTTTGTTTATCTACCAATTATACAATTTGTATATGTTTTTGATCGTGTAGAAGCAATGATTCCGAAATAATTAAAACACTTATATCATGGATTACTCAAAAGAATTAGACCCGATTGTCAATGAGAAAATGAAGAAAAATCTCGTTTACGTTAGTATCTTCAGTATTATAATGTTATTTGCAGGTTTTACATCCGCTTATATCGTAATGATGGGAGATTCATTTTGGTTGAAATATCCACTACCTTCTGGTTTTTGGTTAAGTACAACAAGCATTTTATTGAGCAGTTTGACTTTCATTTTGGCTATTATTGCTGCAAAAAGAGACAAGCAATCAATGCTAAAATTTTGGATGGGTTCAACTGTTGTTTTAGGTGGACTTTTCATTTATTTTCAATTCAAAGGCTATAATCAACTTATCAATGGAGGAATTCACCCGATTAATAATCACATAATTGTAACTGACGGGCGATACGGTGACTACTACGAATTGAAATATAAAGGTGATTTTATAGAAGTAGATGGAAACGAATTTAAAATAAGTGGAAAAGAAATGAGCGAAAAAGATTTCGCAGCGTTTCAAAACTACATGAAACAATTTTCTTCAACAAAAAAGAGAGAGGCGTTAACTGTTTCAAACAACGACAAGAACTTTGAAATTTATTTTAACAATCAGCCTTTAATTGTCAAAAACAAACATTTGTATTTAAACGATTCCACACAACTGGAATATGTTGATGAAATGCGCTTGACATTTTTAGCTATGAATGTGGAAGATAAGCGTGGTGATTTCTTCGTAAGAGGCGAATTTGGGAAAGATTTTCATGTTTATTACAAGGGAAAAGAGCTTGAGTATAAAAATCGTAGATTGCATTACAAAGGTAAAGAATTGCCAAATTATCTTCAAATTAAAGCTACTGAGACTGCAGATTCAGCCACATCATTTCTTTACCTAATAAGTATCATACATTTATTACATATTTTATTTGCATTGATTTACTTGTTAAAAGTTACAATCTATTCATTTTCAGGTAGATTTAATTCGAATAACAACTTGTCACTACGCCTCGGTGCAATTTTCTGGCACTTTTTAGGTGTTTTATGGATATATTTATTACTATTTTTGGTTTTTATTCATTAAACTTGCAAAAAAATCTTAAAAAATGGCAGGACACACAACTGAACTAGATGCCAAAGCCCTTTGGGGTGGAAAGGAATCTCCGTTTCAAACAAGCTATGGTAAATTAATGATGTGGTTTTTCCTCGTGTCAGATGCATTGACATTTGGAGGATTACTAATTGCTTATGGTTTTACGCGTCACGATGCGCAAGATGCTTGGCCAATTGGTGAAGAAACTTTCAATTCATTACCTTTTTTGGGTCACGGGTACCCACTAATCTATGTGGCATTAATGACCTTTATCCTAATAGTTTCTTCCGTAACAATGGTGTTAGCTGTAGAAGCCGGACATCGAATGGATCGCAAAGGAGTTACTAAATGGATGATTGCGACCATTATTGGTGGTTTCTTCTTCTTAGGTTCTCAAGCTTGGGAGTGGAGTCACTTCATTCACGGTTCTGAATTTGGTAAAATCGAATTAGCGGATGGTTCACAAGCAATTGTTAAAGGGCATTTTGGAGAAATCAAAAGTTTTACAGTAGTTCAAGCAGGAAAACACCACAAAAAAGGGGATGTTGTGAAAGAAGAATTAATGCACACTTTCCAACATGCTGCTGAAAAAGGCCATTTATTTGCTCAAAAAGATAAATTAGACGATGCAGTAATACTTTTAGAAGACGGTTCTGTTGCAAAAATCAATAAAGAAAAAGATCACGAAATGAAACTTATCATCAAAAAAGATGGTAGTAAAAATAAAATCGGTGATGCACCAATTGAAGGCGATAAGGCAGCTAAACTATATTATGAATCACTATATTCTGGTGAAGCAGACCGTGTAATTTACGGAGCCAATCTTAAACAAAACGAATACGGTCCTCAACAGTATGGTCAATTCTTCTTCTTCATTACTGGGTTTCACGGATTCCACGTATTCTCAGGAGTAATGATTAATATCTTGATTTGTATTGGTGTTTTGGCTGGTACATATCACAAAAGAGGTCACTATGAAATGGTAGAAAAAACTGGACTTTACTGGCACTTTGTCGATTTAGTTTGGGTGTTTGTATTTACATTCTTCTACTTAGTATAATTATTAAAACAAAGAATTCATGGAAAGAGACGATTTAATAGAATATTCTTTACATACGCATCACTCAGAAGAGCAAGGTGTAGCGATACGTAAAAAAATATGGTTTGTAACTGCACTTTTAACTGCTTTAACTGCTGTTGAGGTATTTTTGGGTTCATACATACATCAATCAGACGCTGCTTGGCCTTATGTTAAATGGGCTTTTATTATAATGACTCTATTTAAAGCGGGATACATTGTAATGGTTTTCATGCACTTAGGTGATGAGAAAAAAACATTACGTTATGTAGTTTTAGTGCCTTACATCTTATTTTTGCTTTACCTAATTTTCATCGCCCTTTGGGAAGCGCTTGCAGTAGGAGAAGCTTGGTCAACTTACGGGGTTTAAAGTAAACGAACCGTGAAAAAAACTTCAGCCGGTCGGAGCAAAGTAATACTAGCATTTTTACTTTTATTCGGACCGGCTTTATTGTTGATTTTCATTGGAACTAGAGGTTGCGAACACAAATTCCAAAAACTCGGTGATTTCGGGAAAGTCAAAGAATCAACTTTTAAAATTTATGGTAAAGGAGAAATAAAGTCCTTCGCTGATTTTAAAGGCGAGATAGTTATCGTTACCACTTTACAAAAAACATGTCCTGAGGATTGTGCTATTTCTTTTTGGCACGTGGATCAAATGATTTATCAGCACATTCGTAAAAACAAAAGAAAAAAACTCAAAAAAGTTCGTATTATTTCATTTGTAACTGATGGAAAAGGTAATCCGCTCCCAGAAAACGAATTGAAAACAATTCAAGATGCATTGAAAGACAATGTTGAGGAATATGACCCAGAATTATGGCTAATCGTTTCAGGAGACGCTCGCAAAGTTTATGATTTCAACCATAATGGTCAAAGCTTATTGCAACATGGAAAAAAATATTACGGCGGTGAAGCTTTTCAAGAATTAATTCTTTTATTAGATAAAAATAATCATTTGAGAATGGTTCTTCCTGGAAAAGAAGAAGGACTTGTAAGAAGAATGAAAGAAGATATTGCATTGCTGCAAAAACAATACGATAAAGAAAGAAAACAATAAAAGTGAAAAAGGTTTTATTTTTCTTACTAGCATTTTCCGCATTAATTGCTTGTGAATCTGAGAAAAAACGCGTTCTGCCAATAATAGGAAACTATGATTTAACTTACAGAAAAGTTGACGGACAAACTGTAGTTGATACAGTGTATCCTAAAATTCCAACTTTTCGTTTCTTGAACGAAGATTCCGTTTGGGTGACAAACAAAGACTTCAAAAATAAGATTTGGGTGGCTGAATTCTTTTTTGCAACTTGCCCTACCATTTGCCCAATTATGAATTCGCAGTTGAAAAACCTGAATAAAGAAACTGCATCTTTGAAAAAACACGTTCAATTTTTGTCTTTCACAATCAATCCTAAAAATGATGTTCCAAGTGTTTTGAAAGCTTATCGCAAAAAACATGGAATTATCGCAAAAAATTGGGCGTTTTTAACTGGCGAAGAAGCGGAAACACATCGTTTAGGAATTGAAAACTTTCAAACATTCGCTGGTCGTGACGAAGAAGCTGAAGGAGGGTATGCACATTCTGGCTCTTTCACATTGGTTGACAAATCAGGTTATGTGAGAGGAGTTTATGCTGTTACAAGTTTTGATGGCTCTGTGAACAAAAAAGAATATAAACGGTTAAAAGAAGATATCTTTAAGTTACTAGAATATGAATACGACATCTCTCCCACCAAATAAAGCTAAAAAAGCACGTAAATTAATTATTGCATTATCAATAGTTATTCCCGTTGCGGTAGCTGCTTTATTTAAAGTTCATATTGAAGGTGTTGATTTGTCTTTTTTACCACCATTTTATGCTGGTTTAAATGGAACGACCGCACTTTTACTAATCGCAGCTTTAGTAGCTATTAAAAAAGGAAATGTTACAGTGCATCAAAAGTTAATTCAAACGTGTTTAGCAATTTCTTTGTTGTTCTTGTTATGCTACGTAGCTTATCATGCAACCTCATCACCTACCTCTTATGGAGGAACAATGAAAGCGACTTATTATTTCATTTTGATTTCCCATATTTTACTGAGTATTGCTGTAATTCCTGTTGTGCTTTTCACCTATCTTTTTGCTTGGGAAGGTAATTATCAAAAACACAAAAGATGGACTAAAATTGCATTTCCAATTTGGTTATATGTGGCCGTAACAGGAGTTATTGTTTACATCATGATTTCGCCTTATTACGCTTAATCGTCCCTTTTAACCCTTTTTATATTGGTGCTTTCGTTCAATTCTCTACATTTGTAAGGAAATATGCTAAATACAGAAGAGAATAAACAATTGCGTTACGACAGAGCTTACTTACGTTTGGCTTCAAGTTGGGCGAAATTGTCACATTGTCAACGCAAACAAGTTGGTGCAATCATCGTTAAAGATGCTATCATTATTTCAGACGGTTATAATGGAACGCCTGCAGGATTTGATAATTGTTGCGAAAATGAAATTGGAGAAACGCATTGGTACGTTCTACATGCAGAAGCTAATGCTATTTTAAAAGTGGCAAAATCAACTAATAATTGCAAAGACGCAACACTTTATTTAACACATTCGCCTTGTAAAGATTGCAGTAAATTAGTACTTCAATCTGGCATCAAACGATTGGTTTATCAAGAAGCATATAAAGATACTTCAGGTATTGATTTCTTAATATCAGCCGGCCTGGAAGTATCACAAATTCAAAACATTGACGATGTCTGAAGCTCCAAAATCCAATTATACACTTCCATTATGGTTAGCCCTGTTCCTTAGTCTCGGGCTTTGGATTGGAAATCGATTATCAACACCATTTAACCAAGCAAGTCTTTCGAGAAACAATCGTGAAGTTCAAAAATTAGAAGACATTCTTAATTTATTGGATTCGCGTTACGTGGACAAAGTCAATAAAGACAGCATTTTTGAAAAGACGATTTCAGAAATGTTACACAAACTTGATCCTCATAGCAATTACATTCCTGCAAAAGACATGAAAGCAGTAAACGAATCCATTGAAGGAAAATTTGGTGGAATTGGCGTGCGTTTTGTTTTACTAAGAGATACCATTTGTATTTCTAACGTTATTAAAAATTCGCCATCGGACATCGCAGGATTAAAAGGTGGAGATAAAATCATTGAAGTTGAAGGAAAAAAGGTAGCTAGTAAAAAAATCACGAATGAAAAGGTGATGAGTAAATTAAAAGGCGATGAAGGAACGTTTGTAAATATTAAAGTTTTACGCGGAAAAAGAATCATTCCATTTAAACTTAAAAGAGCTTTGATTCCAATTTTTTCTGTAACCACTTCGTATATGCTAAATTCCAGCACAGGATATATTTTAATAGATCAGTTTTCAGTTCCAACAGCGGAAGAATTTAGAGAAGCTGCTGCTACTTTGAAATCAAAGGGCATGAAAAAATTGATTTTAGATTTAAGAAATAACGGCGGTGGCGTTTTGACTTCTGCCACTGATATTGCAGACGAATTTTTAAAAGAAAATTTAGTAATTCTAAAAACAAAAGGGCGATCCATTGGCGAACAAGTTTACAAATCTACGGCTGGAGGAATATTAGAAGATACAAAAGTTGTTGTTTTAATCAATTCCAATTCTGCATCTGCCAGTGAAATATTAGCTGGTGCATTGCAAGACAATGACAGAGCAATTATCGTTGGACGTCGTTCATTCGGAAAAGGATTGGTGCAAGAAGATAGAAAACTAAGAGATGGAAGTGATTTGAGAATAACTATTGCTCGCTATTACACGCCTTCTGGTAGATGCATTCAACGTCCATATAAAGGAAGTTACGAAGAATACATTGAAGACGAAGAACGCTTTACAAATGGCGAAATGTACAAACCTGACAGTACTATATTCAAAGATGCACCGCGCTTTAAAACTAAGAAAGGTAGAATTGTTTATGGCGGCGGCGGCATTACTCCAGACGTGTTTGTTCCTTTTGACTCTTCTGGTACGAGTATTTATTTGACAACTTTACAATGGAGTGGAGCTTTCAATGCTTTTTCCTTCGACTATGTGAAAGATAAAAGAAATAAGTGGTCAAATGCGGCAGTGTTTAATTCAACATTTCAAGTAGATGAGGCGCTTTGTTTGAAGTTTGCCCAATTTGCTAAGAAATACTATAAAATTGAAATCAATTATTCAGAATTTGAACACAGTAAAAAGTTGATTTCTAAATTAATCAAAGCAGAGATTGCACGTCAACTTTGGACAGAAGAAGGATTTAATCGTGTCTATAATGACTACGACAAAGAGATAAAAGAGGCGTTGAAGCAGTTAAAATAGGGAAAAATACCATACACCATATATATTTTCGGAATAGAGTTTAAGCTCCATTCGAATTAAAATTTAAAAAACCAAGTACACATCGGTATTGGGAATGAGTAACGATCACCCTCTATCGAACCAACGATTCCTGCAAGAGATACTTGAAACGCTGTATTTTCTGTTTTTTGAAAGCGCAGCCCTGGCATTAAAATAAAATTTGTTGATTTCAATTTTCTGTTTACTACAGATGTGTATGAAGGTTTTCCTTGGTTGTTATAGTATTGGTTAACATCTTGAGTAGTAGAACTTCCGAACAAAAGCATAGCATCTACAAATAAACTTACTTTTTTTCCAATAGAAGTAATGCCTCCAACACCAATAATAGGTGCATTTGTCAATGGTTTTTTAGATAGTGTAAGACTTTGAAACTTCATAGAGCCAGGATTAAAAGGATCAGCCACAGCTGGGTAATTTCCTTCTTTATATGCATTTGTGTTATTTACTTTGATATAGGAATATCCAAGTGATAATGTTATGTTATTCATTCTATTTCCGTAAGTCATCATTCCCCAATGTAAACCTCCAAATCCACGACCTTGGTTTAAATATCCAGTTGAACCTAAAAGTGTTCCGAATCCAAAGTTGACTTTTTCATTTTTTGTAGGAATTGTGTATTTTAAGGCGAGTACTAGTGGGCTGGCAATCCATGTTGCCATTATGCCAATAGAAAGCCGATTTGATACTGCAAAGTGAACTTCAGGCCCATATAAATTTATTGCCGCATAATTTTCTCCTTTTTTAATGGGGAAAGCATTTGTTGAAAATTGATATCGGGTAGTAAAAGGGCTGTTTGAACGGTATTCGCCATTTACTATTTCTTTGCTAACATTAATTTTTTTGATTGATATAATATTAGCTTTTGGCACATATATTTTACCTAATGTATTCGTTTGAATTAATACTTCTCGACCGTCATCACTAATAATTTTTCCAATTAATTCATTTCCATTTGAACGAGTAATTACATAAGTATTCGTATCTATTTCATTTGTTTGAACAATTTGAGCGTTAGAATTTTGAAAACTCTGAATGCCCAAAAAGATTAATAAAAGTAAAGTGATATTTTTCATAAGACCTTTTTAATAAATTAAAGTTCATAGCCATTAAAAATAATGATTTTTATATTTTAAAAACTTGAAACTATTAATATCTATTTTTTTGATTGATGGTTTTTTTGCTTTTTAACACGTTGAAACCAACGTTTAATCCAACATAACCACCTCCTTTTTGTGAAGAATAGAAAAGATTTACAGGGATATTTAATGAACCTGCTTTGAAAGTTCTTCCAGCTGCAAAAACAAATGTTGTGTTCAATGCTTTTGCGCCTCTTTTGTCCAAATGAGTTTCGTTTTTGTAGCTTGAATTAAATTCAGTTGCTTTTGGCATTATGTAATAGCCGTTTGTATTGAATTGAGGATCATCTTTAAAGTTTTCATAAGCATATTCTTGCCAATCGTATTCAGAAAAATAACGATTATCTTCTCCAAAAAGATTTTGAGTGTCAAAGAATCCATTAGATGTTGATTTCACGCTAAAGCCTGGACCGAACGCAAACTCCCAACCACTTTTCCCGAAGCGAAAACCATTCATTATTGTTAAAGATGGAATAAATTGACCTTGTTCTAAACCTGAAACATTTACGATTCCTTCTACAAGCGCAGAGAAATTTTCAGTTCCAACGTATTGACCTTCCAATTGGTAACCAATCATCGACACAACTGGAGCTATTCCTAATCCGCCTTGGTCGGTTGAACGAATTGCAAATTCATTGACGCTACCTGTCAAGTAAGCAAGCCCAATTCTTGGTCCTGAATTGTTGATTTTCCCAACATTATTGGACGTAATTACTTGATTTTTAAATGACAATCGTTCTAGTAAAACCTTGTCAACTGGAACGCCTAACATTTCTTTGATGACAATTTCAATCATGCGTTGAATTTCTTGTTCTTGATTATCAAATTCTTTTACGTTTGATTTGTAAATCGTTTGATTTTTGACATCGACAATTTTGATGGTGAGTGCAATTTTATTTCCCAATCCGTCGATGCTTCCGCACATGATATAATCCACTTTTAATTCTGTTCCTAATTTTGCCAAACAGTTTTGACCGTAACATAAAGTGCGAAATTCCTCTTTTGCTTTTAGAACATCAGCCATGTCAAATTCGTCATAAACTTTGTGTTTGTTGATTTTAATTAATTCCAAACGCATCATTTTAGCAGCAGTTTCTTGTTTTATTCCAACAGCATTTACATTTGGATTAGCTACAGCAATTGACGGGAGATTCTCATTTTGTGCTTGGGCAAATCCTAAATTCATTAAGATTGCGATAAAGAAAAATTTTGTTTTCATAGTTTTAATTTTGAACAAATATTTCCCTTTTGTGAGCACAACAGAAAATTGAATTGAACAAGTAACAAAATTGAAATTGTATTTTTCAGAATAAATGGAAGCTATTTTGGAAAAAAAGCAAAAATCCGCAATTCTCACAGAAATTCAAAAGCCCACTTGTGAATATCGCAAAAAACAGAATTAACAACAACGATTTATTTCGCTTTTTAGGAAACGATTAACGAAAAATCACAAATTAGAATTAAATATTATTCGAAAAAACGACGCGGTTAGAAATGTAAATCAGCGTCTATTTTCTTGCGGAACGAATGAATCATTTTTTCAAATTCATAGAAATAGTTGTTTCGTTCTTTTTCGTTCACTACGCTAATGATACTCGAGTTAGCAAGTTGCTTGTCAATAATTTGCTTTGTATCCGCCACATAATCTACTTCAGAAGTATGCAAATAATTCATGATGTTGTGCGTCAGATAAATTCCTGTTTCTTCTTTACTTGTGTAGTAAAAAGTGGCGTCAGAATTTATTGTTTCATTCAGATACATTTGAAAATCATTACCCGAATTTGGTGCTTGCGTTCCAAAAATGAACTTTTTTCCAATTGTAGATTGTTCCCTTAAATGTTGCGCCATCAATAAAGCTCGATCACATAAAAACAACGCATATTCTGGATCTTCGAACATGTGAGCTTTGTAGTAATAGAAAATTTGGCGCATGAATCCGCGCATCAATTCTGGATCAAAAATTTCTATCGAAGGAATTGAATTATAGCGTTGTAAAATTTCTTTACCCAATTCAAAAGCGCGTTCCGTTGTTTTGTCGTGTTTAAAAAGTTCGTTTTTGTAATCGACAATTTGCAAGTGAGTTTTTGCCCAGAAAAACAAGCGAAATCTCACCAGTTGAGGAAAATTCAGCAACTGAAAAAAATGGGTATTATTTACAGACAAGATTATCTGCGGATCATTCAGGTTTCGTAATTTTTCAAATGATTTTAAAATTCCTTCCAAATAACTTTCTAAGCTAAAATCGTAGGTATTTAATGGCGTATAATTGAAAGCAACCGTTCCTTTAGAAAGTGAACCTAAGACATCCAATGAAATATCAAAGTGATTGGCCAAGCGTTGCGCTTCTTGAATGCTCAAAGTTGTTTCTCCTCGGTAGCGACGATAAACAGCATCAGGACTTAAATGCAAAATATCAGATAGCGCATTCCCTAAAGATTCTTGTCCATTTAATTTTTCTTTTACTAAACGAAATAGCGTTTCTTGAATGTCAATTTTCACTTAAACAACGAATTAGAACTTATAAAACCACGTACACATTGGTATTGGAAATGAAAATCTATTTCCATTTCTTTTTCCAACAACTCCCGCCAAAGAAACTTGGAAAGCACGGTTTTCGTTTTTTGTAAATCGCATACCTGGCATCAAAATTAATGCTGTTGATTTTATTGTTTGAAGACTAGATGTTTGGAGGTCTCCTACTTGTGTGTAAAGCGGTTGTGAGTTTATTGGATTCGAAACATATTGTACATCTTGATTGTAAGTATTGGCTTTTTTTCTTCCAAAGAAAAGTATGGCATCAAACACAAAACTTGCTTTTTTTCCTACACTTGCAATTCCTCCAAGACCTAAAACTGGCGCAACAGTAGTAGCCGGTTTTATGTTAATAGTTTGATAAGGAATATTGCTATCATAGTAAAAGTTTGTTGGATTAGTTTGGTCTTGAATGGCAGGATAAATACCCGGTGTATAATAACTGTAGGTATCATTCATCCCAACGCGACCAGGATTTAGGTAAGAAATTCCAGCTGAAAAAGTAAGGTTATTCATTCGAGTTCCATAAGTGACCATTCCCCAATGTAACCCACCAAAGCCACGTCCTTGATTAAAATATCCAGTTGTTCCAAGTAACGTTCCGACTCCAAAATTTAATTTTTCATTACGCGTTGGAATCGTATATTTTAATGCTAAAACCAACGGACTTGCTATCCAAGTTGAAATAATACCGACGGAAAAATTTGTGGTTACCGCAAAATGAACTTCAGGGCCGTATAAATTCACTAAGGCATAATTTTCACCTTTTTTGATTGGAAAACAATTTGTTGAAAACTGATATCGAGTCGTAAAAGCTCCAGTAGAACGGTATTCTCCACGGATAATATCTTCTTCAACATCAATTTTTTTGATAGACTGAATATCCGATTTTGGAATGTAAATATTCCCCAATGCTACAGTACTTATCAATACTTCCCGACCATCATCACTAATGATTTTGCCAATAATTTCAATGCCGTTGTTGCGTGTAATGAGATAATTATTGGTGTCACTTTCTACAACTTGTGAGAAACTAAATTGTGTGAGTTGCATCAAAAGAAAGAATGCAAACAAGCTTACGATTTTTTTCATGTTACAAAGTTTTATAGTACAAAGGTAGTCAAGTATTTAAATTGGAAAATACAGCGCTTGAAAACAAAAAAATTGATAATTGGAAGTTGCTAGTTGCAAACGAGATCTTATAAGCAATTCTTAAGTATTATCTACTTTAGTTCGCCATTCGCAACTTTTATGTTCGCAACTGTTTTTACTCTTCCTCCGCGTAACTTCTGTGCACGCGTTTGGAAATCGAGGTCATCACTTCATACGGAATCGTGTCCATTTTTGAAGCTAGTTGTTCGATGCTTTGGTTTTTACCAATTATTTCTACTTCGTCGCCTTCTGAAAGTTGGAGTTTGCTCACATCGATGATAATCATATCCATACAGACTTTTCCAAGCACGGGACAAAACGTATCTTTCACATAAACGCCTCCTTTGCCGTTGCTCAAACTTCTTCGAAAACCGTCTGCATAACCTACAGGAACGATGGCGATTTTCAGTTGTTTTTCAGCGACAAACGAACGGGAATATCCAATACTTTCGCCCGGTTTGATGGTTTTTATTTGTGAAATTTCACTTTTCCATTGCAAAACAGGATGTAAGAATTTCGCTAAATTTTTATTCGAGCTCACACCGTACATTCCAACTCCAATGCGCACCATGTCGAATTGTGCTTCTTTGAAATTCGTAATGCCTTCGCTGTTCAATAAATGACGAATGAACGCATAAGGAACGTGTTGCGAAATCCACTGACACGCTTCTTGAAAACGACTGATTTGCAAATTCGTAAAACGCACATCTCTGCGATTGTCGGCATCTGCCAAATGGGAATAAACGCCTGCGATTCTCACTTCAGGTTGCGCTTGAATGACCTCCATTAATTTTGGAAGTTCTTCGCGTTCAAAACCCAAACGGCGCATTCCTGTATCGAGTTTGATGTGAATTGGGAAATTCGTTTTTTCCAAAGAAATTAAAGTGGAAATCAATTCGTCCAATTGCGTTAAAGAATAAATCGCTGGTTCTAAATTGTATTTGATACAAGCATCAAAACCTTCTTCTTCAGGATTCATCACCAAAATTGGAATTTTGATACCGCTTTTTCGCAATTCAACACCTTCGTCTGAATAAGCGACACCTAAATAGGAAACGCCAATTTTCTCCAAAAAGGCCGCCATTTTTTCCAATCCAACACCATACGATTGCGCTTTCACCATTGCCAACATTTTGGTTTTTGGTAAAAGAAATTGTTTGTGTACGCCAATATTGTGTTTAATCGCCGAAAGGTTGTAAATCACTTCCGTTTTATGTTGCTTCAATTTCAAGGCACGCGCCACTTTTTCCATATGGGCATTGCGACTTCCTTTTACTAAAACAACGGCATTTTTTAAATCTTCATCTTTCAGTTTTGGCTCCGTTGAAACAATGATTTCGTCGGGTTGAAACTTCTCAATTTCAGCAACAACACGCGCTTCTAAATGTGCCAATTCTGGTTCTAAGCCAACGATTACGATGCGTTTTTTTCCTTCCGAAAGTTCCAATTGATATTCCAGAGAAAGATTCAAAGCGTCTAAATCAAGATTGTAAGTATCGTTGATGATAAATGCATTTTCTCTTCCTTCAAAGGTTTCAAGACGCAAAGCCAAACGCGGCAAACTTGCGATTTTATCTTTGTTCAAGGATTTTAAAAGTTTCGCAGTCGCAATGGCAAGTAGGGCAGAGGCAACGCTTCCTTTATCTTTAAACGGCAATAATTGCAATTCTTTTGCAAATTCTCCAACAGATGGTTGATAGCCGTGAATGACTTCCAATTGTTCTTTTCCGATTAAAAATCCTGGGCCAACAATTGTCTTTTTTGCATTTTGAAACAACATTGTTTTTTCAGCTAAATGCGTTTCATACGACGCGAAATTTTCAGCGTGCGCTTGACTAACCGTTGTTAAAATACCAATTGTCGGCTGAATCATTCCTTCTAGCACTTGCATTTCACCGGGTTTTGAAATTCCTGCTTCGATGATGGCCAAGTCACATTCGTCGTGTAAATTCAGCAATGAAAGCGCTACGCCTAATTGTGAATTGTAACTTTTTGGACTGCGAACAATTCTAAACTTATCGGAAAGTAAATGATACAACCATTCTTTCACCGTGGTTTTGCCAACGCTTCCTGTAATTCCAATGATTGGATACGAGAATTTTTGTCGGTGATGTGCCGCTAAATCTTGTAATGCGTGCAATGTGTTTTTCACCAAAATGAACGTAGCATTTTTCAGCTCGGGAACATTTTTTTCAGAAACCACAAAAATGCGAATTCCTTTTTTATAAGCATCAGCGATAAAGGTGTGTCCGTTTCTGAATTCGCCATTTAATGCAAAAAAAGCTTGATGTGGCGAAGGAAAAATCTTGCGTGTATCGTATTGAATTTGTTGAATAAAACCTTCTTCGGGACCTTGTAAATGTTTCCCGTTGATGGCATTACAAAATTCAGCGTAATCGAGTTTTAAGTTCAATGTTTTGCGTTATTGTAACACGAACGGCAGAGTGGTTTGTATTTTTCAACTGCGCCTACAAGCACTTGTCCTGTATCTCCGACTGTTCGA
>RFNX01000125.1 GCA_009926905.1 Flavobacteriales bacterium | reverse complement strand
TCATTTAATACAACAAAATCGAATTATAATAAATCAAAAACGACCCCATCAAAGTTGATGAAGTCGTTTTGAAATTTTATTATTAATTGGTTATTTCTTAAAGTTTGGAGCTACAATCAATTCTTTTGTTCCATGTGTCCAAGAATAGAAACCTTCACCAGTTTTCACACCTTTTTTACCGGCAGTAACCATATTCACTAAAAGCGGGCACGGAGCATATTTTGGATTTCCAAATCCATCGTGTAATACTTGTAAAATCGCCAAACATACATCTAAACCAATGAAATCTGATAATTGTAAAGGTCCCATTGGATGCGCCATTCCTAATTTCATTACAGTATCTATTTCTTCAACACCAGCAACTCCTTCGTATAAGGAATAAATCGCTTCGTTGATCATTGGCATCAAAATTCTATTTGCGATAAATCCTGGATAATCGTTCACTTCTGTAGGAATTTTATTCAATTTCTTAGAAGTTTCCATGATTGTAGCAGTCACTTCATCTGAAGTCGAATAACCACGAATGATTTCAACCAATTTCATCACCGGAACTGGATTCATAAAATGCATTCCAATCACTTTATCAGGACGATTCGTTACAGAAGCTATTTTTGTAATCGAAATTGAAGAAGTATTCGTTGCCAAAATTACGTGAGGTTCCGTCGCAGCATCTAATCTCTGAAAATTTTCAATTTCAAATCAATGTTTTCTGTCGCTGCTTCTACCACTAAGTCAACACCTTTTACTCCGTCAGGAATAGCTGTGTAAGTTGTCAGATTTCCTAAAGTCGCAGATTTTTCTTCTTCTGTCAATGCACCTTTTGCAACTTGACGATCCAAATTTTTACCAATAGTTGCAATCGCCTTATCCAAAGCAGACTGAGAAACATCAATTAAATTTACTTTATATCCAAATTGAGCAAATACGTGAGCAATTCCATTTCCCATCGTTCCAGCTCCAATAACAGCAACATTTTTCATAGTTTGATTTTTTTGTTGAGCAAATATAAGGAGAATAAGTAATTGCAAACGAGTTTTTAGATGCGCTCTACGCTAAACAATTCATATATAACTTTTAGTTTTTCACTCTTCTCTTTTAACTTTTAGTTCGCAGCGGCGGATTTACTTTCAGTTATCATCTTTTAACAGGTGTGTCATTTTGTCAGTCCTCGATTAATTGTTATTTTTGACGACCAAAGAAAAACGACTATGTCCCACGAAAATAAAGTTATCGATGAATCCATTCAAGGTGAAGCAACCATGCTAATTGATTCTGAAGATACAACAGGAAAAAAGAAATTATTTATCGAAAGCTACGGTTGTCAAATGAATTTCTCTGATAGCGAAGTTGTTGCGTCGATAATGAAAAATGACGGATACGCAACCACTCGCAATGTGGACGAAGCAGATGTCGTTTTAATAAATACGTGTTCGATTCGTGAAAATGCTGAAACGCGCGTTCGCAATCGCTTGACAGAATTCAAAAAGAAAAAAGAAGACAATCCAGAATTGGTGGTTGGAATCTTGGGCTGTATGGCTGAGCGTTTGAAAAAAAATCTACTCGAAGAAGAAAAATTGGTAGATTTAGTGGCTGGTCCTGATGCTTACCGCGATTTACCAAACTTAATTGAAGAAGTTGGAACAGGACAAAAAGCAGTTAATGTGTTGCTTTCCCGTGACGAAACGTATGCTGATATTTCTCCTGTTCGATTAGATCAAGGTGGAATTTCTGCTTTTGTTACAATTATGCGTGGTTGCGACAATATGTGTTCGTTTTGCGTTGTCCCTTTCACACGTGGAAGAGAACGTTCAAGAGACCCACATACAATAGTACAAGAATGCCAAGATTTGTTTGAAAAAGGCTACCGCGAAGTGACACTTTTAGGTCAAAATGTGGACAGTTACCGCTGGAACATCAGTTCAAAAGGAGAAATTAAAGACGATTCACAACCAACAACTAATTTTGCACAGTTAATTGAAATGGTGGCTTCAGTTTCACCAGATTTACGAGTA
>RFNX01000608.1 GCA_009926905.1 Flavobacteriales bacterium | reverse complement strand
CTCTTTTTTTCGGGAAAAATCAAGATTAATTGCTCATAAACGTAAATTGATTTTGGATAATTGCCTTGAAGAGCGAAAATTTTAGCTAAAGTTTCACTCACTGGCATCTTATTTTCATCAACGCTTTCTTTTGCCTTTTTAGAAGGAGAGAAGAATTCTTTCTTCGGTTTATCAAAATTATAATATTCCGTTTTCTTAGGTTCTTCAATTGTTTCAGGAGTTTCTTCTTTAGTAACTTGGACAATTTCTGGCGCTTTTTTCACCAAAATGCAACCAAGAACTAAAGCTTCTTTCCTTAAAATCTAGCTCTTTTTCGCTATTTTCTTCTAATGAAATTTCTTTTAAAATTTCTTTCTTAAAATCGGTTCATTTTGCTCATTTGCAGAAATTTCTTCTTCGACCTCCTGTTTAATAATTTCTTCCGATTTTTCTTCTTCTAGGCTTATAAGAACAAAATTGGCTGCCAAAGCTGATGACTGAATCAATTTATCCAATTCTTGTTCATCGGTTTTTGTTTCCTCTAAAATTGATTTAGCTACTTCAAATCGCGGTACAAGTAATACTTCTTCTTTCTCGAAAACAACTTCTTTAATCTGTGCTTCTGATTCAACTTTCTCTATAACATGAATTGTTTCCTCTAGAACTTTTGATTCCGGTTCGATTTCTGAAACTATTTCTGGTTCGACTTGAACAATTTCTTCTATAATTTCGGGTTCTGATAAAACTATCGCTTCAGATTCTGGAACTATTTCTTCTTCAAATTGAACAATTTCTTCTACAATTTCAGGTTCTGATAAAACAGTAGCCTCAGATTCTGGAACTATTTCAACTTGAGAAACTTCTTCTAAAATGTCGGATTCAACAATTACTTCAGGTTCTGGAACTAAATCTGATTCAACCTGCACAACTTCATCCTGTTGCACTAAAATAGGTTCAACCTCAGTTGTTGCTATTTGTTCAAGCTCTTGGCGTTCATTTAATAAATCGAACAAAACAGCTCTCGATGAAATGCGATAAGCATATTTTTCAATTTCGCTTTCCAAACGAATGTCTTTGCTATTCGCTAAAGCTTTCAGGTACAAAATGGGGAAAGTTGAAACGTAAGGATACAATTCGACTAATTCGAGCAAATTTTTAACATCAGCATTCGAGCACGCATCGGTGTTTTTAATCAAATCGTGTATGTAATCCGAACTTAACATTACCAGTTACTCAATAATTTATTGATGACATCTTGTACAATCTGCATATTTATTTCCTCTAATAATTTCGATTCAACACTCGCTAAATTCGTTGCAGCATCGAAATCTGAAAATCGAGTCGAAGTTACTGAAATTAATTCTTCTTTCGGCTTAGTTGTTTGAATAGAAAACTGAACAGTTATACTCAAACGATTTTGGGATGCGTTGTTATTTCCTTGAATCGCTATTGGCGTAACATTGTAATTCGTGATTTTCCCTTCGATATTCACTTCTCCTTTACCAAAAGTTGTGTTCAAAAGCAATCGCGTATTGTTCTGAATACCGTCTTTCAATTGCTCTGTCAAAGTTGGTCCATAACTCAAAGGTGCATTCGGAGCTAAAATCTCTAAAGTCTTTACTGTGAATGTCTTCCATTCATCGGGCATAGAACCACTATCTTTGAAGGAAACACTTGTCGGCCAACAAGAAGTCAAGAGTAAAATCGGAACTAAAAAAATCAAGAATTTCATAAATCCATCAATTTATATTCTTTGATTTTACGGTATAAAGTGCGTTCAGAAATACCCAATTCACTTGCTGCATGTTTTCGTTTTCCACGGTGTTTTTCAAGCGCTTTTCGAATCAAATCTTTTTCTCGATCTTCCAATGAAAGTGATTCTTCCACTTCTTCATGTACTTCAAATGATTCTTGATTATTAGCCGGGAAATGATATGTTGGTTCAGTCGAAACGGGAGCTGGAGGTAAAAATCGAGCTGTGTTGCTATTGTTTTCATTCACTTCTTGATACATGCGATTTACAACCGCGCTCTGATCCGAAGAAAGTGATACTGCCCCACCCTGTTGCACTAATTCAACCACCAATTTTTTCAATTCGCTCAAGTCTTTTTTCATATCGAATAAAAACTTGTACATCAATTCACGCTCTGAAAAATTTTCTGTGGCTGCTTCACCAACTAAAGCTGGCATTTTTTCATTTATTTGCGGTAAATAGGAAGCTAAAATGTAAGCATCAATGTCGCGTGCAGTTTCAATGACAGAAAGTTGTTCTACCAAATTTTTCAACTGACGAATGTTTCCTGGCCACGGATATGCAATCAATAATTGAACTGCTTCATCGTTTAATTTGACAGCTGGCATTCTGTATTTATCTGCGAAATCGTGTGCAAATTTTCTAAAAATCAAATGAATGTCTTCTTGACGATTTCTCAGCGAAGGCAATTGAATGGGAACTGTGCTCAAACGATAGAATAAATCTTCTCTAAACTTACCTGAAGAGATGGCACGCTGCATGTTTTCATTTGTTGCGGCAACTACTCGTACATTCGTTTTAATCGGCTTAGATGAACCTACACGTATGAACTCACCTGTTTCCAAAACACGTAATAATCGCACTTGCGTCTGCATAGGTAATTCCGCAACTTCGTCTAAGAAAATTGTGCCTCCATTTGCTACTTCAAAATAACCTTGTCGGCTACCCGCAGCTCCTGTAAACGAACCTTTTTCGTGACCAAATAATTCTGAATCGATTGTTCCTTCGGGAATTGCACCACAGTTCACAGCAATGTATTCTCCGTGTTTACGCGAACTAATATGATGAATCACTTGTGGAATGATTTCTTTTCCTGTTCCGCTTTCGCCAGTCACCAGAACTGAAATATCCGTTGGAGCAACTTGAATGGCTACTTCCAAAGCGCGATTAAGCAAGGGAGAATTTCCGATAATCCCAAAACGCTGTTTAACTTGTTGCACATTCATAATCAGAAATTTAGCATTTAGAAACAATTTCTCCCATCAACGTTGCGGATGTACATTCATCGATGCGAACCATTACATATTGACCTTTTTCACAATCTAATTTCGGGAAAATAACCATTGAATTTCTGCCTGTTCTTCCACATAAATGCTCATCTGAACGTTTCGATTTTCCTTCAATCAATACTTTTTGAATCGTTCCAATTTGACGTTTATTTGATGCCAAAGCTGAAGCCAATTGTTTTTCGATGATTTCATTCAATCTTCTTCCTTTGACATCTTCTGGAACGTCATCAGCAAAACGTCTTTCAGCCAATGTTTTCGGACGTTCTGAATATTTAAACATATATGCAAAATCGTATTGTACGCTGTCCATCAAACTCAAAGTGTCTTCATGTTCTGCTTCTGTTTCTCCGCAAAATCCAGTGATAATATCTGTTGAAATCGCACAATCAGGTATGATTCGTTTGATTGCATCGATGCGTTCCAAATACCATTCTCTTGTATAGGCGCGGTTCATACGGTACAAAACATCTGTATTTCCTGACTGAACTGGCAAATGAATATACGAACAAATATTTTCGTATTTCGCCATGATTTCCAATACGTCGTCCGTCATGTCTTTTGGGTGAGAAGTACTAAATCG
>RFNX01000583.1 GCA_009926905.1 Flavobacteriales bacterium | reverse complement strand
CTTTTTCAGAACAATCTGCAAGTTTACCTGGCAAGCCTGAGCCAGTCAATACATTTTTACGTTGAACCATTTCACGCGCCTTTCTTGCTGCGTGACGTGCTCTTGCTGCCAAGATTACTTTTTCAACGATTAATTTTGCTTCAACTGGAT
This sequence comes from Flavobacteriales bacterium, assembly GCA_009926905.1. Taxonomy (GTDB): domain Bacteria; phylum Bacteroidota; class Bacteroidia; order Flavobacteriales_D; family Crocinitomicaceae; genus UBA952. The sequence goes on along the minus strand of RFNX01000583.1, from coordinate 3,257 downwards.
GTTCTTCTAAATAAGCAGAAAGCATTTCAGAAACAGCTTGACTTACTGGAGCCGTTACTTCTCTGTTTCCTAACTTCGTTTTTGTTTGACCTTCAAATTGTGGTTCTTGAACTTTTACAGAAACAACAGCTGTCAATCCTTCACGGAAATCATCGCCATCAATTTCGATTTTTTCCTTCGCTAGAATTCCAGAATCCATTGCGTATTTCTTCAAGGTATTTGTCAAACCTCTTCTGAAACCAGACAAATGAGTTCCTCCTTCGTGTGTATTAATATTATTAACGTACGCTTGGATATTTTCTGTGTAAGATGTGTTGTATGTCAAAGCTACCTCAACTGGAATATTTTCTCTTTCTCCTTCGAAATAAATTACGTCAGAAATTAGAGCTTCACGGTTTCTATCCAAATATTGAGCAAATTCACGTAAACCACCTTCAGAATGATAAGTTGTCATTGGTGATTTACCGTTTTCGTCTTCTACCCTTTTATCTGTTAATGTAATTGTAATTCCTTTATTCAAGAAAGCCAATTCACGCATACGAGCTGCTAACGTATCAAAATTATACTCTGTAAATTCAAAGATTGTTCCGTCTGGCTTGAATGTTACTTCAGTACCATTTTCAGTTGTTTCTCCAATAATCTTAACATCGTATAATGGTTTACCAATGCTGTATTCTTGTTGGAAGATTTTTCCCTCACGGTAAACAGTTGCCTTTAATGCAATAGATAAAGCATTCACACAAGAAACACCAACTCCGTGTAATCCGCCAGAAACTTTATATGTGTCTTTATCGAATTTACCACCGGCGTGCAAAACAGTCATTACAACTTCAAGTGCTGACTTTTTCTCTTTCGTATGCATCGCAGTAGGAATTCCACGACCATTATCACGAACTGTTACTGAATTATCTTCATTAATATAAACGTGTATAGTATCACAATATCCTGCTAATGCCTCATCAATTGAGTTATCGACTACCTCATAAACAAGATGGTGTAAACCTTTGATTCCAGTATCTCCGATATACATCGCTGGGCGCTTACGTACCGCCTCAAGACCTTCTAATACCTGTATGTTATCCGCAGAATAATTGTCTCTTCTTTCTTCTTCAGCCATATTCATTTTATTATGATTCAATTCATTTTGAAGCGAACAAAAATACGAAAGTTAAGGCTATTTCAACTCAAAAGAAATGATTGCAAAAGCTTAACTTATCAACAAAATTTCAACGAAATGAAAATGCTTTTAATAACTTTTTAAAGTCAAAACTTTTAATAGTAGATAATATACGGAAGGAGAATTTGCTAATTGTAATTCATAACATCGCCAGACTCTAACGCTTCTAAAAACGCTTCTCTCATTTTTTCCAATTTTAATTTGGAATTCGGATCGCCTTCTTGCGCTTTCTCTTTGAGTTTATAATAGACGTGTAAGGATTGACCAAATAAATCTTGCTCGAGCTTGCCTTTAATCTCCATAATTTTAGCATTCACTCCTAACAAATAATGTTCAATGTCTCCCAATTGACTCAATTCATTTTGGTCTAAATCTTGCTTTTTCAAGAGTTGATGATATTGTGGCAATAACTTGTTCAACAATGCAATAAATTGTTCCAACTCTTTATCGAGTGCTTGCTTGCTATCTTTAAAATCTTTCAAATGGTGTGTTCTCGAAATAAAAGTAAGATAAAAATTAAATCAGCAACACTATCAAATAGATTTTAACATTTCTTTCCGTTATTTTCTATCAAAATAAATAATTTTGAAGAAAAATTAAAGCAATGAGAACAAATCACGAAGTAGACTACTTCATTCACGGTGAAGAAATGCAAATGGTAGAAATCGAATTGGATCCAAATGAAACGGCTGTCGCAGAATCCGGCGCATTTATGTATATGGATGAAGGTATTCAGATGGAAACAATTTTCGGTGATGGCTCACAGCAACAAGCCAGTTTTATGAGTAAAATCTGGAGCGCTGGAAAACGTTTATTGACAGGTGAAAGTTTATTTATGACGGCATTTACTCATACAGGAATTGGTAAAGCGCGCGTTGCATTCGCTTCCCCTTATCCTGGGAAAATCATTCCAATTGATTTATTACAGTATGGTGGAAAATTAATTTGTCAAAAAGATTCGTTTTTGTGCGCAGCAAAAGGCGTTTCAGTTGGCATCGAATTTCAAAAGAAATTAGGAACAGGACTTTTTGGTGGTGAAGGGTTCATAATGCAAAAATTAGAAGGTGATGGAATGGCTTTTTGTCACGCTGGTGGACACATTATGAAACGCGTTTTGAAACCGGGAGAAGTTCTTCGAGTGGATACAGGTTGCATTGTAGCTTACACTAAAGAAATCGATTACGACATTCAATTTGTAGGTGGAATTAAAAATACCCTTTTCGGAGGTGAAGGCGTTTTCTTTGCTACACTGAGAGGTCCAGGAGAAGTTTGGTTGCAAACATTGCCAATTTCACGTTTGGCTTCAAGAATTCTTTCTTACGGAACTGGGCCACGCAAAGAAGAAGGAAGTCTTTTGGGTGGTTTGGGGAATTTGTTGGATGGAGACGGAAGATAGATCCAATGTTTGATGTTGAATTCGACGCGGCGAATTAATGTTTCATCAAATTTTTGATTCGAAGTAAATTATTAGAGAAACTCTTTCAAAGAAATAACTTCAAACATTTCAGTTTTATTAAAAGTTCACTTTCATCCCGATAGCGATCGGGATTCAGTCCGCCGCGGCGGATTAGTTGTCAGTTCATTCTTTTATTCTGCATTCTTAATTCTACATTCTTAATTCTACATTCTTAATTCTACATTCTTAATTCTTTAATCTTATTCCCTTTTCTTCAATCGTAATCTTTTGTTGCTTGTACAATTTTCCAACAGCTTGCTTGAAGAGTTTTTTGCTCATTCCTAATTCTTCACGAATATCGTCAGGACCTGAATGATCATTCAAAGGAAGATAACCTCCATTTGCTTGTAACTGTTCTAATAAGAAATCGCTTGCTTGGTCGAATTTCTCAAAAGTCAAGGGTTCAAATTGGATATCTAATTTGCCATCCTCACGAACCAATCGCACATAAGCATTTGTAAAAGCACCTCTCGGCAAAATCTTTGAAACATTGTTTCGGAAAATCAATCCATCGTAGCGATTGTTGACAATCACACTTATTCCCAAAGCGTTTTCTTCACAGATCATAATTGAAACTTCTTGACCCGTCAAATCTTCAAAACAAGGCTCCAATAATTTCTTAAC
>RFNX01000575.1 GCA_009926905.1 Flavobacteriales bacterium | reverse complement strand
GCGCATAGTGCCGTAAAGGCGATCAGTAGCGTTGTCGTATTGCAATGAAAATAAATATTTTTCATCTTGCTCCAAACGATGTAATTGCTCACTGAAAGGAACCAATAAATCTTTGTCTAATCCCCAATCAACAAAAGCACCGTAAGGATTGACGTGAATCACATTCAAATAACGAAAATCACCTAAATATAAATGTGGAACTTCTGTCGTTGCAACAATTCTATTTTCAGAATCTTTGAATACAAAAACATCAACCTCATCTTCCAATTGAAAATGTTCTTCCACATATTTATTGGGCAGTAACACCTCATTTCCATCTACGTCTTCTAAAAATGCTCCTGGCGGAGTAAATCGATTAATTTTTAATTTATTGACTATTCCTAATTGCATTAATCGAATTTTTTAGTTTTTCGTGATTTGTATTTTCCTGTGGTGATGGATAAATTCTCAGGTTTTCTGCGATCTCTGTGTTTGCGTTCTTTCACTTTCTCAATCACAGGTTGCTCCATTGCAACTAAAGCTGCTTCGCTTTCTGGAGTACGTGCAACATGTTTAATGTCTTCCGCTTTATTGATATCCGTTGGATCTATCCAATCTTTCTTTAACGGAACTTTTTCAGGCTTCCCTGTTTTATCATTCAAGGCATAAAAGTATTTCTTACCATTGGCTTCTTCTGGATTCACAGCGATTACATCTTCATTTAAAATCCAAGCACCTTCACTGTAATTATATGAATCGTAAGACATATCTGGAACATAATATGAATAAACTCCGGCTAAACTTGCTGATTCAGGAGACAAATGATCAAAAACAATACGACCATATTTTTCTTCAAACTTGACAACCATATTTGATTTGTCAGAATATTCAAAAATAACACGCTTCAAAGTTGATTTTTTAGCCTTGAAAACTGGACTTCCCAACTTCAATGTATTTCCTGTGAACGATAAAACATCGATTAGTTTGAAATTACTTCCTGTAGTACCTCCATCCCAACCTATTAAAACGTATTCCATTTTATTATTGCGTTCAAAAGGAATGATTTTGTAATACAAAGCTCCATACCAATTTTTCGCGTCAATAACACCTTCAGGCTTTGATTCGTAGGCGTCTAAATTGTCTATCAATTCTGTTGTAATGATTTTGTCTTTGTTCTCGTCTTTACGCATAACAAAAGCGCAATATTTATAAGACAAATCAGTGTACTCCAAATTCCAATTGATAATGCGGATTTTCTCGTCAGGGCTATCAATAATCGCTACCGTTTTCAGATGTTTAAATTTGTATTTGAAGACGTCTTCATTTTTCAAAAAAGCTTCCATTGCTTTCTTAAACTGAATGTTTTGAAAATCAATTTCTTCGTCTGTTTTCGCATCTCTTAATGCCAACAATTTGATATTCAAAGCCACTTCTTTTTCTTCCAAATCACTTTGTGCTCCCACAAAAAGCGGAACAAATGCCAATAAGAAATAAGTTAATAATAGTTTCATAATCAAACTAACGTAAACGATGTGAATTGGTTACTCTTTACAATTGCTTTAATGCGCTGATTGTTGCTTTTGGATCTACAGAATTGAAAACAAAACTTCCTGCCACCAATGCTTGTGCTCCAGCTTCTGCTAATAATTTTCCTGTTTCTAAATTAACGCCTCCATCAATTTCGATGATTGCTTTTGAATTATTTTCTTTAATCAGTTTTGCCAGTTTACGAACTTTCTCTACAGCACTTGGTATAAATTTCTGTCCGCCGTATCCTGGATTCACAGACATTATTAAAACTAAATCCAAATCTGCAATTACCTCTTCTAAAAGATGAACTGGAGTATGTGGATTCAAAGCAACTCCTGCTTTCATTCCAGCTTCTTTGATTGCTCCTATCGTACGATGTAAATGTGTACAAGCTTCGTAATGAACCGTCAAAATATCTGCACCAGCTTTTTTAAATGCTTGAATATAATTATCAGGATGTTGAATCATTAAATGTACATCTAGTACTTTATCTGTGTGCTTGCGAATTGCTTCTAAAACGGGAAAACCAAACGAAATATTTGGCACAAAAACACCGTCCATTACATCAATGTGCAACCAATCTGCTTCCGACTGATGCAACATTTCTGTGTCGCGCTGAATGTTTCCAAAATCACAAGATAAAACTGAAGGAGAGATAATCATTTTAGTTTTTTCACAAAGTTACTTACAACAAGGCAACTTTCCGAATTAATCTTTCTTAAAAATTGCGACCAATTCTTCTTCGCGGTTGTATAAATCAATGTAAAAAACCATTCTATCGCGATACGCAACAACTGTTTGGTATTGAATCAAAATTGGAATGGGGATTTTTAATCCAATGGAATAATTGGTTTTTAAATTCATTAAGCTGTCAAACTTTTCGCTTGTGAAAGCTTCTTTTCGTCCGATACTGTCATATTTCAACATCACCTTTGCCAATTCTTGAGGATGTTCACAACGCATACATCCGTGAGAGTAACTTCGAAAAGCATTTCTGAATAAACCTCTTGTTGGCGTATCGTGCACATAAACACTGTGTGAATTATTGAATTCAAACTTAACCAAACCTAAACTGTTCCAAATCCCAGGTTGTTGAACGACTGTAAAAGGAAACGAACTGTATTTTTTCCAATTGATCGCAGTGGAATTCACTTCTTTGTCTCTAGAATACAATTTGTAATGATGACTAACCAAGTAATTCGAGTTGCGCTTTAAATCAGGCAAAATTTCTTTACTTGCAATGGAAGCAGGAACGCGCCAAAAGGGAAAACAAGTAATTCGATTAATTTTCGATACCAATTCAGGTGTTTGATTGGTTTCCTTACCTATTATAATACGATGCTCACTTCTCAAGGTATCGTCACAGAAAAAATACAATTTGAATTCAGGTAAATTGATTCGAACATATCGATGAATGGAATCTGTTTTCGAGCGCAATCGTTCCATGGCAATGGTAGCACGAATGACTTTATTATAATTGCTTTCATTTAAAGCTTTCACTGTGTTTTTTCCCAATTTGCCATCGTCTGCCAAACCATTTTCAAGCTGAAAAACCTTCAATTGCTCCACGATTTGTGAACTATCAGCAGTTTCAGTCAAGTAATGTTTAGAAACCAATACTTCCTTTACGCGACCAAGAACGTCAATTGAATCATCTTTGGCTGTTTTTAGTTTAAAAACCGTTGTGTCCAAAGTTCGTTTTTGGCAGAAGTCAAAAGTGTGTTTAGCTAAAAATCGGTAATTCGTATCTTTCGGACCTTGTTTCAATAATAGTTTTGAAAATGAAATTGTATCCAATTGTTGAACTTGTTTTTTGAAATAACTTAATTCTACAGGTGTTCTTTCCTTAAATTTTTTAGTTCAAACGAAAAACTTCCGCGATTTAAATCTTCCAATAAAACAGCAAAATTTGCAGACAAAAGCACTTCTTTTTCTAAAGAATGTAACTCCTTTTTGATTTTTAATATACGTTTTTGAGGAACTCCATAATAAAGCGATTGTTCCAATTGTTCAAACAATTTTATTCCCCTTTCATTCATGGTAGAATCATTGCTGAATAAAGGTTTGAAAGCTCTTGATTGATAGTATTTCTGAATCCAAATAATTTCCAATTCACTGCAACCTAATTGTTTCAAATAATCGGATTCTGTAATTTGTTTTATTTTCTTAGAAACACTTATTGTTTTATCATCCAAAAAGTTCTTCTCAATCGTCGCTCCTTGGTCTGAACATGCGAAAAGCAAAAAGATTGCGAAAAACAGCGTAATTATTTTCATAGTAGGTGGTAAATATAAATAAGTTCAATTAATTTTACCCAAGTTATAAAAAATTGTTCGATAAATGAGTTTAGTGTTAATAATAATTGGAATAACCGTAATTGTTTCATTCTCAGCGGACAAAAATCCAAGATTGAAAGAACAATTATTGTTCGATCCGTATCGCATTAAACATCATAACGAATATTACCGATTGATTAGTTCAGTGCTCATCCATCAAGATTTTAATCAAAATTTAATGCACTTGATTTTCAATATGGTTTCATTGTATTATTTGGGTTCATTAATTGAAGTACAACTCATTGCTGCTTATGGCTGGCAACTTGGAACGATAAATTTTGCTTTGCTTTATATTTTAGGTGCTGCTTTTTCTGAAATCTATCCATTTATTAAATACCAAGACGGACAATATAGAAGTTTGGGAGCTTCAGGAGCGATTTCAGCTGTGATTTTTGCAGCAATTATTTGGAACCCAAAAATGGAAATATTTTTTCTTTTTCTACCAATTCCTATTCGAGCTTATATATTTGGACCACTTTATTTAGCATTTGAATATTTTATGATGAAAAGAGGAAATACCGGTATTGCTCACGACGCACATATTGGAGGAGCTTTTTTCGGAATTTTATTTATTTTGCTATTAGATCCAAGTAAAGGAACGGCGTTTTTTCATTCGATTTTTTAATTATGGCAACACTTTTCGTCAACAACAACGGTTCAATTTTAACAGCAGACGCTCCAACTATTCACCCAGGAAATAGAGGTCATTTATACGGCGACGGTGTGTTTGAAAGCATTCGTATAATGGCAGGAAAACCATTGAACATTGAAAATCATGTGAAAAGAATGTTGGAAGGCGCAAAAGTCATCAAAATGAGAACGGCATCTTTTTATACGCCTGCATTTTTGAGGAAAAAATCATTGAATTACTACGAATGTCAAATATCACCGAAGGAGGAAGGTGTCGCATGTCATTAGATAGAGTAACAGGTGGAGCCTATTTACCGGAATCCAATGATTGTACGTATTACATAGAAGTTTATCCTTATGAAGTCAATCACTTTGAGTTAAATGCAAAAGGACTGGAAGTAGACATTTACCAAGATATTAAACTTCAAAAGAATTTTTTATCTAATTACAAAACGAAAGCTGGGCTGCCTTATGTCATGGCAGCTCTTGCAGCAAAAGAAAAAGGCCTTGATGATTTGTTTTTATCTAACGACAAAGGAAACATCTTAGAAACATCTTCCTGTAATATTTTCATTGTAAGCAATGGCGTACTTTATACTCCAGGCCTAGACGAAGGTTGTTTGGCAGGAACGATGCGCATGCAAATCATTAATCTTGCAATTGCTAACAATATAAAGGTATATGAATGCACTATTCTTCCTCAAAATTTATTAGCCGCAGATGAAATTTTTGTTACAAATGCTATACGTGGAATAAATTGGATTGGAGGTTATCGCACCAAACGATTCTATAACAATATGTCTAGAAAATTAGTGGTTCTATTAAATGACTATTGGGAAAGAGAACTTGGAATTTGATTCTTTCTTTCCACTTCAAATTAATTTTAGTTACATAACTTCCATTTTGCTTATTGTACTTTTGTCTCATGGGAAAATTTAAAGACATAGTAGCATCTGACGTTCCAACATTGGTTGATTTTCATGCAACTTGGTGTGGACCATGTAAAACAATGCATCCGATTTTAGATCAACTGAAAAAAGAAATGGGAGAAAAAATCCGAATTCTAAAAATCGATGTGGACAAAAATCCAGCAATTGCAGATCAATTTCAAATTCGTGGAGTTCCTACATTTATGTTATTCAAAAAAGGCGAAAAACTTTGGAGAGAAAGTGGCGCTTTTCCATTACAAACTTTGAAAGGTAAAATTTCAAAATTCTTATGATAAGTCTTTTACTTTGATTCAAACCTTATTTTACATACAACAATATCGTTATTCGAATCAAGAAAAAAACAACTAAAATCATTTTTTATAAACTGAATTTGCATAGGTTAACAGAATAACCTACTTTTGCGCGCTAAATATTTTAAATAAATTAACAAATCAGTATGGAATCAATGATGATTTATGTGCCAATTGTAATGGCGATTATCGGATTGCTATTTATGGCAATGAAGAGAGCTTGGGTATTGAAACAAGACGCAGGTGATGGAAAAATGAAAGAAATTTCAGATTACATCTACGAAGGAGCGCTTGCTTTCCTTAAAGCAGAATATAGACTTTTGGCAGTTTTCGTGCTAATTGCAAGTGTTGTTTTGGCAGGAATTTCGTTTGTAGTTCCTACAACACACATTTTAATTATAGTTGCTTTCATTTTCGGAGCTTTTTTCTCTGCATTGGCAGGAAATATGGGGATGAAAATCGCAACAAAAACAAACGTTCGAACAACGCAAGCTGCACGTACTAGTTTACCACAAGCATTGAAAGTTTCTTTCGGTGGTGGTACAGTTATGGGTTTAGGAGTTGCTGGTTTAGCGGTATTAGGTTTAACTGCATTTTTCATCTTCTTCTTCCACTTCTTCATGGGTGGAAAATGGGAATCGGCTATGCTTAATGGTGAAATGAAAACTCCAACTGAGTTGATGACAATCGTTTTGGAAACTTTAGCTGGTTTCTCTTTAGGTGCTGAATCAATTGCATTATTTGCACGTGTTGGTGGTGGTATCTACACAAAAGCTGCTGATGTTGGTGCGGATTTAGTTGGAAAAGTTGAAGCTGGTATTCCAGAAGATGATCCACGTAACCCTGCTACTATCGCTGATAACGTAGGTGATAACGTAGGTGACGTTGCTGGAATGGGTGCTGATTTATTTGGTTCTTATGTAGCAACTGTATTGGCTGCAATGGTACTTGGAAACTATTTGATTCAAGCTCAAGAAGGTGGTAAAATTGAAGATAAATTCGGTGGAATCGGACCAATCTTATTACCAATGGCAATCGCAGGTTTTGGAATTATTTTCTCTATAGTAGGAACAATGTTAGTACGTATTTCAAGTAACGATGCGAAAGAAAAACAAGTACAAGGTGCCTTAAATTTAGGAAACTGGGTATCTATTGCTTTGACTGCTGTTGCTTGTTTTGGTTTAGTAACTTGGATGTTACCAGCAAAAATGAACATGGATTTCTTCGGTGAAGATATTAAAGAAATTTCTTCAATGCGTGTATTCTACGCTTCATTAATCGGATTATTTGTTGGTGGAGCAATTTCATCGGTAACAGAATATTACACAGGTTTAGGTACGAAACCAGTTTTGAAAATCGTTCAAAAATCATCTACTGGAGCTGGAACAAACGTTATCGCAGGTTTAGCTACAGGTATGATTTCAACTTTCCCTACAGTTTATTGTTTGCTGCTGCGATTTGGTCAACTTACGCTTTAGCTGGTTTCTACGGTGTGGCTTTGGCTGCTTCTGCAATGATGGCTACAACGGCTATGCAATTAGCAATCGATGCTTTCGGACCAATTTCTGATAACGCGGGTGGTATCGCTGAAATGAGTGAATTACCAAAAGAAGTACGTCAACGTACAGATATTTTAGATTCAGTTGGTAATACAACTGCTGCAACTGGAAAAGGTTTCGCAATCGCTTCTGCTGCATTGACTTCATTGGCTTTATTTGCTGCTTATGTAACATTCACAGGAATTGACGGAATCAACATCTTTAAAGCGCCTGTATTAGCAATGTTATTCGTAGGTGGTATGATTCCAGTTGTATTCTCTGCATTAGCAATGAATTCAGTGGGAAAAGCGGCAATGGACATGGTTTATGAAGTGCGTCGTCAGTTTAAAGAAATCCCAGGAATCATGGAAGGTACAGGAAAACCTGAATATGGTAAATGTGTTGAAATTTCTACTAAAGCTGCATTACGTGAAATGATGTTGCCAGGAGTTATGACGATTGGTTTCCCAATCGCTATCGTACTTTTAGGTAAATTAGTTTACGGAGATAACAATCAGTTAATCGCTGAAATGTTAGGTGGTTATATGGCAGGTGTTACAGTATCTGGTGTTCTTTGGGCAGTTTTCCAAAACAACGCAGGTGGTGCTTGGGACAACGCTAAAAAATCGTTTGAGGCAGGTGTTGAAATTAACGGTGAAATGACTTACAAAGGTTCTGATGCGCACAAAGCTGCAGTAACTGGAGATACAGTTGGTGATCCATTTAAAGATACTTCAGGTCCTTCAATGAACATCTTAATCAAATTAACTTGTTTGATAGGTTTGGTTATCGCACCAATCTTAGGTAGCGGAGCTGCTTCTGAAAAAGAAGCTGGATGTGGAACTAAATGTGAAATGAAGCACGAAGGAAAATGTGATCCATCTACTTGTAAAGACAAAGAAAATTGTCACTCTGCGCAATCAGGTCATTGCAAAGGCGACAAAAAAGAATGTCATAGTGAAGCTTCTTGCCACGGTAAAGAAATGAAATGTGACATGTCTAAATGTTCAAAAATGACTAAAGACGAATGTGCTAAAATGTGCGACGAAAAAGGTTGTTCAGCAGAAGAAAAAGCAATGTGTATGTCTCATTACGACGAAAATGGAATTCGCCGCGGCGAAGGAAAAGGTGGAGAATGCAAAAAAGATTGCTGTAAAAAACACTAATTCATTGCTGAAATAATTGAAAAGCCACTTGAAATTCGAGTGGCTTTTTTCTTTGCTTCAACTTTTTCAATCAAAAAATAAGCATTAATTCGCCGCGGCGAATTCAAAATTATTTTGTCGTTCCCAAAAGTATTATTGCTACTATTCCAATATATTTGCTGTATGGTTACTTCCTTGAATAATAAAAATAAAGATTTCTTCGAACAGGTTTATGAAGTCGTAAAATTAATTCCAAAAGGACGCGCAACTTCGTATGGAGCTATAGCTAATTACTTGGGTGCAAAACGTTCATCTAGAATGGTCGGTTGGGCAATGAATGCAGCACATTCCAATCCGGAAATTCCGGCACACAGAGTCGTAAACAGAAACGGATTATTGACGGGGAAAATGCACTTTCCTACACCAACACGAATGCAGGAAAGTTTAGAAAGCGAAAATATTGTTATAGAAAACGATCAAATTCAAGACTTCAAAACAGTGTTTTGGGACCCTTCAATCGAATTGGAAATAAGTTGAAATTACAATTCATATTAGATTTCGTTCCAAAATAATAATTGGTAAACTAAAACCTACAAA
>RFNX01000182.1 GCA_009926905.1 Flavobacteriales bacterium | reverse complement strand
AGTAACCAATCTGGAAATACATCCTCAAAGAAGTTTTAAGCTCTTTTCACCTTTTGAAAGCTACATTCATTTCCTTTCATTAATTTTGCAACGCAACAAGCACAACCTTTATGTTAGAAATTCAACGCATTCGTACAGAGAAAGAAGCCATTTTAGCTGGACTTCAAAAGAGAAATATTAACGCTCAAGAAACAATTGATGCCATTTTAAATGCAGACATTGAATGGCGCTCAAATAAAACGGAATTAGATATTATTTCCGCAGAATTGAATCAGTTGGCGCGACAAATTGGTGATTTATTCAAATCTGGACAACAAGCTGAAGCGAATAATTTAAAGGAAAAAACAGCTGAATTGAAAGAAAAAGAAGCTGCTTTGAAAGTGAAAGTTGATGCTTTAGAAAACGAGATTACAAAATTGCTTTACACGATTCCAAATGTGCCAAATGAATTGGTTCCTGCTGGTCGTGACGCCAACGATAACGAAACAGTTTACGAATTCGGAGAAACGCCAGTTTACAATTTTAACGCCCTACCTCACTGGGATTTGGCGAAAAAATACGACTTAATCGATTTTGAATTAGGTGTGAAAGTTACTGGTGCTGGATTTCCTTTTTACCGTGGAAAAGGTGCAAAATTACAACGTGCACTGATTGCGTTTTTCTTGGTGGAAGCTTCAAAAGCGGGTTACGAAGAAATTCAAGCTCCTTTGATGGTCAACGAAGCAAGTGGAATTGGAACGGGACAATTGCCTGATAAAGAAGGTCAAATGTACTACATGAAAGAGGATGATTTTTATATGATTCCAACGGCTGAAGTTCCTTTGACAAACATATACCGCGATGTGATTTTACCAAGCCCTGATTTTTCCATCAAATTAACAGGATATACACCTTGTTTCCGTCGTGAAGCAGGTTCTTATGGAAAAGACGTTCGTGGATTGAACCGCTTACACCAATTCGATAAAGTAGAAATCGTGCGCATCGAGCATCCAGATAATACAGCGAAAGCTTTGGATGAAATGATGGAACACGTAAAAGGATTATTGGAAAAATTAGGTTTACAATTCCGTATTTTACGTTTGTGTGGTGGGGATATGGGCTTTGCATCTGCTATGACGTATGATTTCGAAGTATATTCTGCAGCACAAGAAAAATGGTTGGAAGTAAGTTCAGTTTCTCGTTTTGATACGTTTCAAGCAAACCGTTTGAAATTGCGTTTCAAAGGCGAAGACAAAAAATCTCAATTGTGTCACACGTTGAATGGTTCTGCTTTAGCATTACCAAGAATCGTTGCTTCGTTATTGGAAAATCACCAAACGGAAGACGGAATTATAATTCCTGAAGCATTGAGACCTTATACTGGGTTTGATAGAATTTAGTTATCTTCATCACAAAAATCTTTAAATCCATAACCAAACCAACATATTTGCGTTAATAATTCCAAGAGTAGTCACTCAGAACATACTCAAAGAGCGCGTAAATTCGTTGTGAAATGTGGAAAACCGTAATTAAGATTGGAAAATGGGTAGTTGGAATTGTTTTGGGCTTAGTTTTGCTCATTACTATTTTGCTATACGCATTCAAAGATAAAATTTGCGGAGTCGTTATTGCAGAAGTAAATACGTATCTAAAAGTTCCTGTTTCCGTTTCTGACGTAGACCTTGCATTTTGGGGAAGTTTTCCGAATTTGTCAGTCGATTTCAACAATGTGTACATTCAATCTGCTTACAATCACGCGAGTAAACACGACACACTTCTTTATTCTGAACGCATTCGTTTGAAATTCAATCCACTCGATTTGTGGAACAAAAACTACCACGTGAAAGCAATCGAAATTTCACCTGGAACTTTGCAATTGAAAATCAACAAAAAAGGCGAAGTCAATTACGATATTTTCAAACCAAGTGATAGCACAGCCACAAGTGAAAAATTCGATTTAAAACTGCAAGAAATTGACATTGACAATGTTCGATTTACGTATTACAATCGTTTGACAGGTCAGTTGTACAAAACAAAATTCATTAAATCAACGCTATCAGGAGATTTTTCAGCAAGTAAATATTCGGTTGTTGCGGAAGGAAAAGCGATGGTCTTAAAAGCAAAAAGTGGTGAAGTAACCTTGCTCTCCAACAAAACCTTGGATTATAATCTGAGTGTCAACGTCGACCAAGAAAAAGGAATTGTTTCTTTGCCAAAAGCGCTCATTAATATCGCTGGACTTCCCTTTGAAATTGATGGGAAAGTAGATCCGGACAGCTTGAATTTCAGAATTCAATCGAAAGATATTTTGCTCACGGATTTGGTCAATAAATTCTCGCTCGATGCTGCTGAAGATGTCAAAAAATTCAAAGGAGACGGAACGATTGATTTTGACTTAGGCATTCACGGAAAACTTGAAACGACTGAGCCCAGCACAATTTTATGTGATTTCGGAATTGAAAACGGAAGTTTAACCGAACCGTATCAAGGATTGAAAATCAGCAATATCAACGTGGCGGGGAAATATTCCAACGAAGGTGGCGCTGAAGAAGAATTTTTAGAATTGCGAAAAGTACATTTTAGAACTGCTGGTGGACCTTTCAACGGCGATATTCGCGTAACAGAATTTATCAATCCACGTGTGGAAGGAAAAGCAAATGGAAACGTTGACCTGAACATTGCGCACGCCATTTTTAAATTTCCTGAAGTTGAAAAAGTAAGCGGCGCCGTTCGAGTGAATACTGATTTTGCAATTAAAAGCCAAACGGAGGTTGGTTCTGTAGACGTTGAAAAATGTGACGGAGATGTGATTATGAAAAACGTTTGGGTAAAATTGCTCGACGATAAACGCACCTTTGAAAAAATAAACGGAAGCGTTTTCTTACGTGGCGATGAAGCTGGTATTCAAAACACAACTCTAAAAGTTGGAAGTACCGACTTGAAAGTGAATGGACTTTTTAGCAACATTTACGACTATTTCAAAGGTTTGAGTCCCTTGCAAACTGAGGTGGATATTGAAAGTAATTTCATTAAAATCGAAGATTTAGGAAGCAGTAGCAAGCAAGAGAAAATAGAAGAAGAACGGTTTTTTGTTTTGCCAAACGATATTCGCGGTTCGGTGCAATTGACTGTCGGGAATTTACAATATGAAAAACACCGGTTTTCCAATATTTTGGGACGAATGAACATTCAAAATCAACGCTTGCATTTTCCTCAGATTAGCTTAGTGAATGCAGATGCTTTGGTTAGTGGCGCCATCATTATCGAAGAAAAATCACCGGAAATCTTTACGATTACAGCTCAAGTAGCGAGTAAAAATCTCAAATTCAAACCCTTATTCAAAGAATGGGACAATTTTGAGCAAACAGTGCTGACGGATCAAAACATTTCTGGACGAGCAGAAGCTGAATTGTACTTCAATGCGCCATTTGACTTGCGTTCTGGAATTGGAATGAAAGCCATCAATGCGAAATTGGATTTGCGTGTTTACGACGGTCAATTGAAGAATGTGAGTTCGTTTAAAGACATCACTTCAAGTTTAAAATCAAGCTCCGGAAAATTGGTGATGGGTAAGAAAAACATTGATTTCTTAGAGCAAAAACTCAGCAGTATTTCCTTCAAAACGATGGAAAATAGCATTTTAATTCACGACGGAAAAATCGAAATTCCAAAAATGCACATCAGCTCGTCGGCGTTGGATATGGACGTGGCGGGAA
>RFNX01000488.1 GCA_009926905.1 Flavobacteriales bacterium | reverse complement strand
AATTTCAATTTTTTTGACTCTACACAATTGAATTTTTACAATCCTGCTTCATACAACACGATGAGCAGCGGAAACACACTTTTTTCACTTGACTTAAACAGTCGTTTATCACGTTACCAGCAAAACACAACTACAGAATATAACGGAACAGTTATGGTGGAGCATTTTGCTATTGGTTTCAAAATGAAAAAAAGAATGGGCATGGCTTTTGGTTTACGTCCGTTTTCGTCCCGTGGTTATACTTTTTCTGAACAGATTTTTACTGGAATTGACTCTTTAAACTATACCTATTCTGGCAAAGGTGGCATCAACAATTTATTTCTTGGTTTTTCTTATGGAATCATTCACAAAAAAAATACAAAATTGGCTTTTGGAACAAATCTTTCCTATTTATTTGGAAATGTGAGCAACGAACGCAAATCGCTTTTGTTGGATGCAAACACAACGCAAGGTGGCTTGAGTCGCGATTTGTACCGAATGACGGCATTTCATTATGAAATTGGAACATATTATCGTCAGCAAATCACACCGAAACAACAGATTTTACTTTCAGGTGTTGTGGAGCCAACACAGAAATACAATACGACCTATCGTCAAGAATTTTATACCGCTTCTGATATTGAATCTCCAAGTACTTATGATACTTTGTCTTACACTGAAACTTCAGGGAAAATAAACATCAATTTATCGTATAAGTTGGGTCTGAATTACCAAATCGCATTGCCGAATTGGAAACGTAAAAGCCGTCAGATTCACCCTGGATTCAATATCATGGCTTCATACACAAAAGCTGGAGCGATTAGTCACAATTTTAGTTCTGTTGGTACTTGGCCTTTGGTTAGTAATTCAAAAATTAGTTTAGGAGTTCAATTTAATCCAGAATTAAAAATCTTCGAAAACATTAGCAATTTGAAAACGTTGGAAAAATGGAGCTACCGTTTGGGAGCTTTCCAACAAACTTTACCTTACGTCATTAACGACAAACAATTTGTAGATCGAGGAGTAACTTTTGGACTGGGGATTCCACTTTTAGCTCAACAATCGCTATCGTCATTGAACTTTGCATTAACTCTAGGTGAACGCGGAAATAATGATCCTGCAAAAATTAAAGAATCATATATTGGAATTAATTTTGGGTTGATTTTATCTCCTTCAGCTTTCGATAAATGGTTCAGAAAAAGAAAATTGGATTAAGAACAAGCATTTCTATTTTAGCCAATAAAATACATCAATTTAATTGAGTTGTGGAACTGAAAACTTCAAAAAATCACCGCATTTTTCTTGCCATTTGTAGCTTCGTTTTGTTGCTGTCTTCTTGCGTGAATGATTTGGAAACGATTCAAAAAATCACTTTTGACACCAAAGCTCCCGACGAAAGCACTAAAGACTTACACATCGTTTTTTCAGAAACAGGGTATGCACGCGTTGAGATTTTTGCTGCATTAGCTGAAACATTTCACGGCAACAAAAACATCACACGAGTAAAAGACAGCTTGCGGGTAAATTTCTTCGATGAAAAGGGAAAAGTCGTTTCAACATTGACGGCACTTTACGGTGAAATCAATTATTCAAATGGAACCATTATCGTTCGCGATTCTGTGCGCTTGTTTAATTTTGATAAAAAACAAACATTGGAAACGGAAGCACTTTACTGGAATCAAAAAGACAGTTCGATTTATTCTTTGTCGCAAGTGATTGTTCGTTCTCCAAAAGGCATAGTAATTGGTAAAGAAGGAATCAAAACGAAACAAGATTTCAGTCGCTATGAATTATTGAAGCCCGAAGGAAAAATTGAGCTCGAAAAAGAATTGGAATTTAATTAAAAAATATGAATACTTACAACAACATTATGCGTTTATTTTGGCTGACTTTGTCAATCGCGCTTTTCATCATTGTCACATATATGTGCTTCACCAAAGGATTTGAGAAATGGGCATTTTACTACGTTTTCGTAGCCGTTGGCTTTACGATGTATTTCTTCAAAACGTGGATGATGAAACGCATGGAAAAACATTTGCAATTCTTGAAAGAAAAACAGGAATCAGCAAATAAATAATTCCATTTTCAACAAAAGGTAGCTTCCATTTATAAAGATAAATCAAAGCTTCTTCCCGAACTAAAAGCACTAAACACAATTTTAGCTTAGTAAAAAATCGCTTTTATTATTTTTGATTGCGCTAAACCGAAATTAAAGAATTAACTAAAAACTTGTTTATAACAACTGTAACAAAAACAACCTTTAGATTGTCATATAAAAAATGAAAAACCTACTTACCTTACTATTTTTTATTTTACTTTCATTTCAAGCATACGTGCAGGTTTTTGTGCGTGGTGTTATTTCTGACGAACGCAATGTTCCCATTCCTTTTGCTAAAGTTTATGTAAAAAATGCGCCTGAAAACAGAACAGTTTCAGATGTCAACGGAAAGTACGAATTGGCTTTAATGCCAAGTGAATATTATTTGGTTTTTGAATCAACAGGTTTCGATGATCGTGTGACTTATGTCTCAGTTAGCAACATTGATTTAGAGCGAAATATTCAACTTTTCCCAACAAAAACCTTAGATTTAGGAGCTGTTGATGTTTCTGTAAAGAAGAGTAATCCCGGTCGTGACATCATGTTGGAAGTGGTTAAAAAACGTGAACAAATCAACCCATGGAACTACCCTCACACAGTCGATGTTTATATTAAAGCAACTGAAAAACTTGACCGGAAACAGAAAGAAGCGAAGCAAAACAACGACGTAAAATCCGACGATGACCCACTTGATGGCGACAAAAAAAATAAGCCAAGTTGGACAGATAACATGAACTTAGTCGAAGTGCAACTAAATCGAAATTATGCACCCGGAAATAAAGTAAAAGAAATCAGAAATGCTTATACGCTAAGAGGAACTGACCAATCGCTCTATTACACTACAACGGTAAAATCAAATTTCAATTTCTTCGAAAACCTATTGCATTTGGACGATTTGCACCAAACTCCCGTAAGTTCACCCATTTCAAACCCTGGTATTTTATCGTACAAGTACCGTTTGGAAAAACAATACGAAGAAAACGGTAGAAAAATTTCCAAAATAAAAATCATTCCTAGAAACATTGCAACGACAACACTGGAAGGCTACATTTATGTGATTGACAGTTTGTGGTTGGTTCAAAAATTAGAACTGACAATGAACAAAGGAAATTTATTGATTTACGATTATTTCACTATCGAACAAACTTTC
Organism: Flavobacteriales bacterium; assembly: GCA_009926905.1. Taxonomy (GTDB): domain Bacteria; phylum Bacteroidota; class Bacteroidia; order Flavobacteriales_D; family Crocinitomicaceae; genus UBA952. The sequence goes on along the minus strand of RFNX01000488.1, from coordinate 4,757 downwards.
GAACACCCAGGAGATACAATGTGCGTGCTGAAAACACAGACTTTGAATTACGGCGTAAAATACAAAAACGAAACGTCGAAATGTGTGACAACAGCCATTTTCTCGGATTATAAATTCAATTCGAAATTTGCCAATAAATTCTTCGGTACTGAGCTCGCAGTTACTGAAAAAGAAGCATATGAAAAAGACACAGCTTTCTGGGCACAAAAAAGACAAAGTACGCTAACTGAAGAAGAACGCAAATTCATAATTGCCAAAGACAGTATTCGAGATTATCAAAATCGTAAAGAATTTCTAGATTCGGTCGATAAAATTTTCAATAAAATCACTGTTTTAAAAGTCTTATGGTTTGGCGTAGAACATCGCAATCGCCCGAAAAGAACGCAATATGGATTCAGTTCCTTGGCAACTTTTGTGCAACCCATTTATATAGCTGGACCTCGATTGACACCAGCTGTAGATTTCTTTAAAAAATGGAAAGACGAACGTACATTGGATTCCTATACACGTATTTCTTATGGGATTTTAAATCAAGACATCAAGGGAGACACCTGGTGGAAGTATAAATTCGACCCTTTTCACTATGGTTTTTTGCGGCTAGCATTCAATCACGATTTCGATGTAATTCGCGGCTTTGATGCCATAACGCAAGTTTATAAGCGCGAGAATTTTATTGAAGCAACGAAAGCGAGAACTAACTTGGAATACGAAATCTTCAACGGCTGTTATATCGATTTAAGCATAGAATTTAGCGAACGTCGCAGTTTGAAAGGTTACAAATTCTTAACCGTTGCCGACAGCATTTTACCAAACAATCAACCAAAAGAATTTAATTCATATCAAGCCTTGATTGGCGATTTTTCTATCAGTTATACTCCTGGACAAAAATACATGAGAGAGCCCTACCGTAAAGTAGTTTTAGGTTCTGCTTGGCCAACGTTCACTTTAATTTACGAACGTGGTATTCCAAAATTATTTGGCAGTGATGTGGACCATGAATATTTACAATTCGACATTACGCAAAACTTTAAAATTGGAACAATTGGTACTTCAAGCTATCGCGTTTCAGCTGGGAAATTCTTGAGTACACGCAGTTTGAAGGATCCAGATTACAAATACCAACGCCGCAGTGACCCTCTTTGGTTTTCCAATCCTTTGTACTCGTTCCAAGGTTTGAATGAGAATTTGATTACCTCCGATTTGTGTATGGAAGCACACTTTGTACACCACGACAACGGTGCGATTTTGAACAAAATTCCTTTTATGAAGAAAACAAGAATCGGAATGGTAGCTGGAATTGGTGGCTTGTACGTGAAAGAATACAATTGGCAGCATTACGAAATTCTTGCAGGATTGGAGCGCAACTTCAAACTGTCACGTCGTCGTTTGAGAATTGGTGTTTACGCCACATTTTCTGATGGCAACCAAATGACTCCAAAATTGAATTGGAAAATCTCCTTCGCTGTTTTGGATGATCGCAGCATGAAGTGGAATTTTAGTGGGCATTTGGGTGGATTGACTTAGAGAGTGAAATGAAAATCTGAATTTCATCAATTTTTAAAAAAATAAGTTTCTTATCAAATTGATTAACAAAATCTAACAAGTAAAATCAGTTTAAAATCATGCTTATTGTACTTTTGTCAACTTATGACTAAAAACACTGAAAAAGTACCTTTCACTTCCTATCAAATTATCGTTATTTTAATTCTTGCGCTTACTCAATTTAGCGTGGTTTTGGATTTTATGGTCATGTCGCCACTTGGTGATTTATTGATCAAAGATTTAAAAATAACACCCGCGCAATTTGGAGTTGTCGTTTCAAGTTATGCTCTTTCTGCCGGACTTTCTGGTTTTTTGACAGCAAGCTTTGCAGATAAATTTGACCGTAAGAAATTACTACTCTTTTTCTATGGTGGATTTATCATCGGAACTTTATTTTGTGGGTTGGCAAATAGTTACTGGCTGCTTGTTTTTGCCCGTATTTTCACTGGTATTTTTGGTGGAGTTATTTCTTCCATTTCGCTTGCAATTGTTGCTGATTTATTCGATTTCAATCACCGAGGACGAGTGATGAGTTTCTTGCAAATGGGGTTTGGAATGAGTCAAATTTTAGGAATTCCAATCAGTTTATACCTCGCAAAAGTGTGGCATTGGCAAGCTCCTTTTTATCTTATCGTTATTCTAGCAAGTGTTATTTTCTTCGTTGCGCTTTTCGTACTTCAACCAGTTAACGCACACTTGAAACTTCAACGTGAAAATGCGCTAAAACATTTATGGCAAACGATTTCCAACAGAGAATACAGAATTGGATACATTGCCACGGCTTTTATGTCTTTGGGAGGTTACCTGATGATGCCTTGGGGAAGTACGTATTCTGTCAATAACATCGGAATTTCGCAAGCAGATTTACCTTTAATGTTTATGATTGTTGGATTGGCGACTTTTGCAATTATGCCAGTGGTTGGGGTTTTGAGCGATAAATTAAACAAGTTTACTATATTCACAGGTGCTTCGATTTTGATGGTAATCACCGTTTTGATTTACACTCAATTACCAAAGGTGTCGCTGTTTCTCTTGATTCTAGTGAACGTATTTATGATGATGGGAATTATGGCGCGTATGGTTCCTTCTCAAGCTTTAGCTGCCTCGATTCCAGCTATGAATGATCGTGGCGCATTCATGAGTATCAATTCTTCTTTGCAACAAATGGCTGGCGGAGTTGCAGCTCTAATCGGTGGTTGGATTGTTCAACAAAAAACACAATCAAGTCCCTTGGAGAATTTCGATAATTTGGGTTATTTAGTGGTAGCAGTAATTCTTATCAACATTGCATTAACTTATCGTGTTTATAGTTTCGTTTCGAAGAGAAACTAAATAGCTATGTAAAATAATAAATAGAAAATAGGATATATTCCGATTAAATCATTAAATTTTTACTAAAACAATCCAGTAACTATATCATTCTGAATATTGATTAATCTCGGATCGAAATTGAATTTTTGTTGTAAAAGAGTTGCATAAACTAAATTTTAAATTTCCATTTAAGATTGTTTTAACTTTATAGTATCATTCAGGTATTATCTTAAAGCTAAGAATTACTATTTTACACTGAAACTTAGCTTGAATGAAAAGTTGAATGTAACAAAGACAAATGAAGTATAAATTAAAGAAATTAATTTACATTTTATCATTTTTGACTATTAATTCAACTTTGTTTGATTAAGAAGTGAGTTGAACTTATTAATTAACCCAACAAGGGTAAAAAAAATGGTTTTAAAAGTGATGTCATTTTGAAAAATCTCAAAGAAAAATTGCTAAATTCATATTCTTCAATTTAAGCAATAATGTTCAAAAAATTTAGCTAAAATATAAATTTAAAGTTCTCTGTTACCACAGCTAATCCAAATTTCTTCAATATATTCTAACAACAACCCAACCTTTTAAAGTTAATAAGGTCATTGGATTGATGCACACAAAATTTCAATCAATTTTAAAATCAACAATTTTCAATTGGCTGTGCTTTTCATTGATGTTTTGTTCCATAAATGCACACTCACAAAATAATAATGTTGCTACCACTAACACTCTCATTCAGGGACGTGTAATTGAAGCAGTTACAAAAAATCCAGTTCAATTTGCTAAGGTTAAACTCTACGACAAAGATTCCCTTTTTATTTCTGGGACTACGACCGATTCGATTGGAAACTTCAAAATAAACACAAATGGATTAAAAAATTATTGCTTGAAATTTAGTTTATTGGGTTTTGAATCGAAAATTATAGGTGAAAGTGAAATAGAGAAACTTCTTTCGAAAGAAAAAAAACTAGAAATTGAATTATCAATAGCAAATAAAAAATTAGAAGAAGTTAACGTTTATGGTAGTTTCAGTTTAAAAATAGATGTTGATAAACAAATCTATAAGATTGACTCCAACTCAATAAGTATGAATGGTACCGCTGGTGATTTACTTCAAAATATTCCATCCGTATTCGTTAATGCAGAAGGTTCTGTTTCTTTGAGAGGCGGAAAAGTGAAAATTTACATTAACGGTAAACCCAGTGGACTTTTGGGTATCAGTAGGTCGCAAGTTTTGGATTATATTCCAGCCAGTTTGATTGAAAGTATCGAAGTAATAAACGACCCTTCAGCTAATTACGATGCAGATGGTAACAGCGGAATCATAAACATCGTTTTGAAATCTCAAACACAACAACGAATTTATGGAATGATTATACTTGGCGCAGGTACAAATGATAGGTACAATGGCTCTGCTAACTTCACTTTTAACTTTAAAAAACTAAGTTTTTTTTGTTCTTACGACGCTAAAAGCACCAACATGTTAAGTTGGGAAACAAAAGACAGAGAAAGCACAATTACTGGAATAAGAAAACAAGTAAATCAGGATAGAACCCTTTTTAGCAAATCCCTTTCTCAAAACATTAGAACCCGTTTTCAGTATTCATTTAGTCCTAAAAGCAACATCTCATTCTCCTATTTACACTCCAATTTAAATGATGATGATGAAACAAAAATTAGATACAAACACTTGAATTACAACAATGATTTAACAAAATTATACGATAGAAAAATAAACGAAGTTGATAAAGACAATTCAAATAATTTCACTTTAAATTTCGTCAAAAACTTCAAAAAGTCGCAACATTTTTTGACTTCGGATTTCTACTATTCAAAAACAAATGAATCAACACTCGGACAAATTTTTCAAGAATATTATAACATAGACTTCAGTCCTTCAA
>RFNX01000471.1 GCA_009926905.1 Flavobacteriales bacterium | reverse complement strand
TATTTAATCTTTTAGTCAATAATTTCTTTTTCAATGGTGAAAGATGGTCTGTGAATAAAATTCCTTCGATGTGATCGTATTCGTGTTGAATGATTCGAGCAGCGTATCCATCAAATTTTTCTTCGTGGAAGTTCCAATTTTCGTCATAATAAGTAATCAGTACTTGCTCTTTACGATATACGTTTTCTCTAATTTTTGGAATTGACAAACAACCTTCTTGAAACGACCATTTATTTCCATTTTCCTCCTCAATAATTGGGTTGATAAAAACTTTTTTGAAATTTTCAATTCCAACTGCTTTTGGATCCGGTTCATCTCCTTCTTCATCCGCAAATGGCGCTCCATCTACAATAAACAAACGAATACTTTTGCCAATTTGAGGTGCTGCCAACCCTACTCCTTTTGCGTGATACATTGTTTCGAACATATCAGAAATGAGTTGTTTTAAATCTGGGAATTCTTTATCTATTTCCTCCGCTTCCTTTTTAAGAATTGGATCTCCGTACGCTACGATTGGTAAAATCATTACTTAATTTTTATGCAAAAATAAAGTTTTGAACGCTTATTTTCCAATGCTTCGCATATATTCGGACAAAATAATTGTTGCAGCTACACGATCGACTAATTTTTTATCCTTTTTATGCTTCGTTTTGCCCATCAAATGTATGGTTTCCATTGCCGAAGCTGAACTGTATCTTTCATCTTGAAATACTACTGGAATGGATGGAAACTCTTTTTCTAAAACTTCTTTTAAAATACGAACATTTTCTGTAATGTGCGAATCGCTTCCATCTAATCGCAAAGGAAAACCAAGAACAAATAATTCAATTTTTTCTTTGAGAACGAGCTTTTTTAAAAAATCCATCAACTGCGGCGAATCAACTGTCGTCAAAGGACTTGCAATGATTTGTTTTTCATCTGTGATGGCAATTCCTGTGCGTTTTAATCCAAAGTCTAGAGCGATAATTTTTGACATGGTCAAAGGTAGGGAATTGTTGGAAATGAAGTACATGATGCTTAGTAATTGCTAGTAAATAGTTGCTTCCGCGATAGCTATCGGGATGCGAACGGATGTACAAATTGCTTAATAATTGCGAGTTGATAGTATCAAGTTGCAGAAGAAAGAATAGAATATTTAGATGTTGGTTTCGATTTTGTTACAACTTTTTTAAATATTTATCATGAAAAAATAAATTTGGATAAAAACACTTGAACAATTCAACATAACATCTATTATGAAAACAATTTTTAGCCAATAATTTTAAAACCTTAAATTTGCAGTCCAAAAAAAATAAAAATGCAGCGTTTACTTATGATATTTTGTTGTTCGATTGTAGGTTTAACATCTTGTAATGAACAAGTTGATGAAGAAAAAACGAAAGTAAAAAAAGAATTGAAACAACTTGTACCAGATTACAAAGACGCTTCTTATTACGAATCTGAAATTCTGAAAATTGATAATCGAGATGATTTAACTGAAGCGAAGAGTTTGACTTACGTTGACAATGACGGTACAACTTACAACTCAACTGCGTTAGTAAATGACAAAATGCAGATTGTAAAATTAATCAGCAAAAAAACAAAATCGGATGGTCAAGACATTGAAATTCATCATTATTTTTTAGGCGTTTCTAGATTAGCAAGCATTAAAATTGCTCAGAAATACACAGAAACCGATTGCTTTACAACTGAAACAAGAACTTATTACAATGATAAAGGAAAAGCATGTTTCAGTGCGGTGCGAATTGGAAATGCAAAAAAACCATACGCTAAAAACGAATACAAAACATGCGATAAATTAGACTTGAATCCGCAATTAGCGTTTGACATCATCAATCAAGAAGGTAAGTTTCAAACGAATTTCTTAGGATTTAATGAAGTAAATGATAAAATTTACATTACCGTTGGAACTGATTTTTACAATGCGTCTTTGGTAATTCCTGGTTACATTGATTTGCTAAAAACACTAAAAAACAACGAAACAAAATACCTGAATAAACCTTTGAAAGTAGAATTCAAAGAGGTAATGGAACCCAATGGATTTTCGTATCAAGCATTACTCGATATTAAAATCTTGTAACTATTTGAACGTCCTTAACAGATTGTAACCTTTCAACCTATTTTTAAAATCCACTGCTTTCGATTTTACTAATTTTCCAAAAAAAAATATTATGATTCGTATTAAAGAAATTATACTTCTACTGTTATTTTTTATTGGATTCAGCACGCAAGTGGATGCACAAAAAATGAAAATTACCGGTTACGTTGTGGACACTTCTGGAAAGATAAAATTGGAAAACGTTTCTGTTCTTGCTGTAAGAATGCGCGACTCGTTATTGATGAAATTCACTCGCACCAATAAAGAAGGATTTTTTGAATTGTCAAATTTCCCGGCGGATACTTTTTCTTTGGTTGTTGAACATCCACAATTTGAGTCGAAGTCTTATTTCATCTTCGGTAACAAAGACAATAATGAAATAAATATTCCTGTTATTCGAATGGGCGAAAAATTAAAAGCACTGGACGAAGTTGTTATTTATGCGAACAAAAATGCGATTTTCTACCGTGGTGATACGCTAGTTTACGTTGCCGATTCTTTCAAAGTGGGTGAAAATGCAGTTGTAGAAGATTTACTTAAAAAATTGCCAGGACTAAAAATAGATAAGGACGGAAAAATTACTTCTCAAGGAAAAGAAATCAGTCAAGTGTTGGTGGATGGAGATGAGTTTTTTGGAACAGATCCAACCATTGCAACCAAGAATTTAGCAGCAAAAGGTGTGGAATCTGTTCAGATTTACGAAAAGAAAAATGAAGATGCGAAAGCTGGAGAAGACGAAAAAATCCAAGTACTCGATTTAAAATTGAAAGAAGATGCTAAAAAAGGTTATTTCGGGAAAATTTCGGGCGCAAGTGATTTTGGTTTGATGCAAAATAATCCTTTTTACGAAGGAGAAATGTTGCTAAATAAGTTTAACAAACGTCAAAAAATATCCGTTTTCTTATTGACATCAAATACGCCGCGTTCGAACTTTGGTTGGGGTGACATGAATAAGTTTGGACTTGAAAATGAAAGTGCAGGAACCAACTTTTGGGACCGTGGTGCAGGAACCAATACAAGTGGAGTTCCAAAAACACTAAAAGCTGGATTTTATTATTCAGATAAAATTGGCAAAACTGGAAAAATTGGTTTCAACTATTCATATTACAATAACCAATTGGATTCATATTCAAGCAGCCGATCTCAATATTTCTTGCAAGACAGTTCTTACTTCACGAAAGATTCCACAAGAAACTCATCTCAAAATCAATCGCACAATATCAATCTGAGCTATAAAACCAACATCGATTCATTGACTTATTTAGAGATAAAACCTAATTTTAAAATAGATATTGCAACAACTGATAATAAAAACTTAAGCAGTTTTAGAGATGAAAATTATGCTGAGTACTTATCAACAAGTGTTCAAAATATAAACAATTCAGAAGGTTTGTCAAGTAATTCAGAAGCTTTGTTGAGAAGAAAATTCAGAAAACCAAAAAGAGAATTGGAGTTAAAATACATTTTGGATTTGCGCAATAACAACACCGATGGGAATTTGTTAACGTACACCAAACTGGCAATTTCGCCTGATTCGACTGTAATAGATCAGAAAAAAGGAAATAAAAATTCGAGTATTACCAATTATGGTATTGTTACCTATACAGAACCGCTTTCGAAATTATATAAATTGGAAGTAGAATATTTATTTGAAAACACGAAATCAAACCAAGATAAAAAATCATTCAATCGTGGCAATGGAAGTTATACTGAAATTGTGACGGGCTTAACAAATAATTTTGACATTACACGTTATCAAAATCGCGGAACTGCTTCATTGATTTATGAAAAAGGAAAACACACGATTTCTGGAGGTTTAGGTTATAGATATATTTCTATTGAAAACAAAAATATTGCAGCAGGAACTACAATCAATCAGAATATTAATAACTTCTTGCCTAAAGCATCTTATTTCTTCAAACCAAGCATGAGTAAACGATTGAGCATTAATTATAGAACTTATTCCGATGCTCCTTCAGTTAACGATTTACAACCGGTACCTGATAATAGCAATCCAAATAGAATTAGAGAAGGAAATCCTGATTTGAAGCCAAATTATGTGCATTCATTGCGTGCAAATTTCAATACCTGGCAAGCTCTTTCTGGTAGATACCTTTGGAGTGGATTGGATGCTGCGTTAACAAACAACGATTTTGCAACCCAAACAACTTACGATCCTTTTGGTAGAACAGTTAGCAAAACCGTAAACGTAAACGGAAACTTTAGTTCTTCACTTTGGATTGGCGGTGGAATTCCTGTTTTGAACCGTAAAATTGAAATTTCACCGAAATTTTTTGCGAATTACAACAGGTATCAAAATTACATCAATGGTCAGTTAAATGTTACACAAAACACGTCAGTTAACGGTGGTGTTGAATTGAAATTTATTTTAGATTCATTGGAAATTAGTATTGAAAATGATTTTAATTATACGAATCCAGTAAGTTCCCTTTCTAGTGTTTCGAATCAACCTTATACTTCTCAGAATTATAATCTGCGCTTAGATTATCAATTACCTTGGCATTTCAAATTGAAAATCAACGCTGATTACACCATCAATTCAAGAAGAGCAGTTGGATTCAACCGAAACATTTTTGTTTTAAACGCCGAGGTAAGCAAGGCATTTTTTCCAACCGAGAATTTGATTCTTTCAATTAATGCAAACGATATTTTCAATCAAAATTTGAATTTGCAACGACAAGTAAATGGCAATATCATAACAGATAATTACACGAGAATTATTTCGCGCTATTTCTTACTAAAACTGACTTTTAAATTCAACAATAATAAAACCAAAGAAGATGATTTCAACGGCTGGCACTAAACTATTGATTTTGTTCACTGTCTTAATTTGTGGCAGTGTTTCAGCGCAATACATCACAAGTGGTAAAATAACTTATGAACGTAGAACGAACCTCGAAAAACGTTTTACAGATCAACGTATGCGACGCATGATTAACGATGATAATAAAATCCGAAATGAAGCTTTTACCCTCTATTTCAATGATTCTATTTCTGTTTTCAAACCTGTTCCAGTGGAAAAAACAGACGATATGATGCAGTGGATGACGACCAAAAATTCATACATGCAAAACCTAAATTCGAAGAGACAAATATCACTACTAGCACTTTTTGGTCAAGACATTTACGTAAATGATTCTTTGCCATCGAGAAATTGGAAAATTACGGACAACAAGCGAACGATTGCTGGGTATGAATGTAGAAAAGCAATTTATCAAAAAAATGATAGCACTCGCATCTATGCTTGGTATTCTCCGTTTTTAGTTCCTTCAGTTGGACCAGAAGGATTTTGTGGATTACCTGGTACTATTTTAGGTTTGGCGACAGAAGATGGAGGAATAATTTACTTTGCTAAAAAAATTGAAATCGTAAAACCGACTGCTGAAGAAATGAAAATTGATGCCGGTAAAAACAAAGTGTTTACTTTACTTGAGCTGCGACAAAAACTTGAAAAAGACTACGGAAATACGCCATGGGGCAAACGCATGTTTGACGATTTATTTCGCTGGTTGTAATACAAACTCATTTAAATACCTCCCTTTAAATGGATTTCGTTATCTTTGTTAGGTGTCCAATTTAGGGCAACTAATTGTTATGTGGAAGGTAATTGCCAATTTTATTTTAAGAAATCGCTTTTTCGTATTAGGAGTAATTACTCTTGCAACAGTTTTCTTCGGCTTTTATGCTTTCACTGGACTTCGCATTGATAACAAATATGGAATTGTACTTCCAAAGAATTCCCAAACGACCGAGAATTATTCAAAATTTAAAGATTTATTTGGCGAAGATGGCGGTGCACTTATAATTGCAGTAGAAACAGACACTTTATATACTGAAAAGAGTTTTTTAAGGTGGAAACAGTTAGGCGATTCTATTTTACAAATGGAAGGCGTTGAGTCAGTTATTTCTGAAGCAACTTTATTCACTATTAAAAATAATCAAGCAGCAAGTAAATTCGAAATTTTCCGAGTTTTTTCTGACATCACTTATCGTGAAAAAAGCATCGATTCCATTCGAAAAGAAGTGAAGGCAAAACCTATTTTCAAAGGTTTACTCTACAATGAAAAAGGAAACGTTTCACTAATGATGGTAACAATTAACGAAGATTTCCTTACAAGTAAATCGAAATCTCAAGTTGTAGTTAATATTGAAAATTTAGCGAAAACATACCAAACGAAAATTGGAAAGATTCATTTTGGTGGATTACCTCATTTACGTGTTGAAATTTCAAATCGAATTATGTTTGAAATGCTTTTGTTTATTGGTCTTTCAATGCTGGTTACCTCTTCATTATTGTATTTCTTTTTTCGTTCCTTCCGCGTAGTTATTATGTGTGGGATTATTGTAGCTGTTACGGTTGTTTGGGCAATGGGTGAAATAGCTGTTATGGATTTTAAACTTACAATTTTAATGGCATTGATTCCGCCATTGATGATTGTTATTGGAATTCCAAACTGTATTTTTTTGATGACCAAATTTCATCAAGAAGTGAAGGAACATGGAAATAAAGTAAAAGCACTTTCAAACGTCATTCAAAAAACAGGAACTGCTACTTTCTTGACTAATTTCACCATAGCAATTGGTTTTGGAACGTTTGCTTTTACAAATTCAGAGAAATTGATGGAATTTGGAATGGTAGCATCTTTTAATATAATGATGGTTTTTGTTTTGACGATGTGTTTAATGCCAATCTATATTTCTTTCTTAGATACACCAGAGCAACGCCACTTAAAACATTTAGACAGAAAATTTGCAATTGCAATGGTAGGATACATCGTTCATATTGTACAACGCAGAAGAACGTTGATTTATGTGCTAACAATATTAGTTATCATTGTCAGTGTGCTTGGCTTCTCTAAAATAAAAACGACTGGAAATCTGACAAGTGATTTACCAAAAAATGACACTATTCTTCAAGATGTTAAATTCATGGAAAAGAATTTTGGGGGTTCAATTCCTTTTGAAATTATGGTTTCCTATAAAGAACGTGGTCGGTTATTTAAAGGTTCCACTATGGAACGTGTCGAAGAAGTGCAAGAAATGTTTGCACAGGATTCACTTTTCTCAAAAACCATTTCGCCAATTGATTTTGTGAAAGCGATAAACATGGCTTACTACAATAATAATCCTGAAAAATATTGCTTGATTTCAAATCGAGATAAATTGCGATTAAAAAGATACATGGACAATCTTTCAATTTCCAATACAAATGGAGGAGGTTTGTCATTAAAAGAATTATTAGACACTAATACTTTTACATTGAGAATTCGTTGTCAAATGAAAGACATTGGTTCTTTTGAAGTCGCACAAAAAGTGGACAGTTTGAAACAAAAAGTGGACAGTATTTTCAATCCTGATAAAGCACAAATTGAAAATTATTTTCAAAAATTAAAACTAATAAAAAATACATCGATTCCATTTTATACTCTTTTCCTAATG